>NZ_KV805150.1:0-163432 GCF_001811545.1 Corynebacterium sp. HMSC074A09
CTGTTGGCTGATGCTTGTGCACCGGGTGCTGGCGAGGGTTCCTCCAACTAGGAGAACCGTAGGATGTGTTTCCTCTAACAACACCGCTAAGGGAGGAGCGTTAACCTCCCACCCAACCTGAGAGTTGATGCAGTAGGGCATTGCTGCCGGGGCATAAGACTCCGGTAGCAAGCCCTAGTTCTCAGCTTGCTTGTATTTGTTTGATACTTTTGTTTATTTGATATTCCCGAAATACATTTAGTTATTTCATTAAGTCTTGGGTCTCCACCGAAGCTTTTCCTTTCCTTAAGCTGCGCGTGTGGAGGCTCATGGCCACTGGCATCTTTGCCAGTGCGCAAGTACCCCGTCGCGTAGGTCAGAGGACGCGGCGGGGTACATCTTTATGTTTTGACGTGACGGCGTCGTGTTTTGGTAAAGCCGTAAAGCCTTAGTCCTCGTCAGTCTCGGTTGTCATTGGCCTCAGGGTATGTGTTCTAAAGCTCGTGCCACTGCTTGAGGCGTTCAAGCAGGATGTGGTCGGAATCCACCTTGGCCTCGCGGTTGGCTGCGATTGTTCCGCCCATTATTTTTTCCCAGGAGGAGCCGATGAGTTGGTCGATGCTCTCGTGAAAGAGGTGGCCGGCGTCTTTGTAGATGTGGGGCTCAAGGTTCTCGTTCTGTGCGGCCAGAGCTTCCGCGGCAACGTCGCCTTGCCACATGGCGTCCTCGGTGCCGGCGAACAGAAGGCCGTGGCCTTTGAAGTTGCTCAGGTTGATGATGGACTCGGGGCTAGCTGCAGCAGCGTCGGCCTCATAGCCGGCGCGGTAGGACACGGGCAGGCCAAGCGCGAAGCGGAGCATAACCTTGCCCATTTCTGTTCCTTGTAATTTCGCAAAAGGAACGGGCTCACCGTGCCAGGAGAAACTACTCGTGGAGCCGCTGCCGCGCTGGTAAGTGAGGCTGCCGTAAGTGTGGTGCGCAGGCGTGTAGAGAACGATGTTGTCGATCTGCGGGTAGCGGGCGGCGAGATTGGCAGTAAGTTCCGCGCCCTTGGACGTACCGATAACAGTCAGCGGTGCGCTGCCGTTGCCGTGCTCCTCAGCGTAGGCGAGGACCTCGTCAAAGAACTCGAGTGGGACCTCGTCGATGAATTCCTTTTGCCCGGGCTTGCCAAAGAAGTACAAGGCGAGGACATCGTACCCGGCATCCCGTAGCATTCGTGCCTGTTCCACGTTGGCACCGCCGTCCGAGCCGCCGAAAACGATGACGGTGCCCCGGTGTGCCTGTGCAGATTGTTGTTCTTGTCCGGTGGCTAGCGGCGAGAGGTGGAAGCCCTTCATGTAGCGGCCGTCAATTCTTGAAACTCCTGCTTCTTTGAGGATGCGATCATCGCCACCTTCTGGTGGTTTGGGTGCAGCAAAGCGCCTGGAGTTGATGGAGCGGATTACCCAGACACCGGCGGCGGGGCAGCGATGCACACAAGAGGTATGCCGATTGCTTTGGAGATGACTTTGATTGCGGGCATAGAGGGACGAGCTCCTTTGTGATTGACTGTCACTCCAGTTTACTGATGCTTTTGGCTGGTGAAGTGTTGCGAGATGGCTTGATGGAGTGCTGGTGGCATGGGGGAGTAGTGAGGCTGCAGTGTGCTCTTAATGGTCCGGCTTGCTAAGCTGTCAGTGCTTTTGAGCGTGCTGAGCCGGTTCTTATTAGTGCTGGCGGCTGTACATAAAACAACAAATTAAACATCGTCACGGGTGCTTCCTCGTTCACACTGTGTTCTGCCTTTGAGGCTGCGTATGGGTGTCTCCGGAGGAGGCTGAGATGCCGCAGCGCAGCGGCGAACCGTCGAACCTGATCCGGATAATGCCGGCGAAAGGGAGGAATCATGAACTCTGTATCTCATGGTGGATCTGTTAATGGCGCAACTGCGAATGGCGCTGCTGCGCCGCGCAGTTTGAATTGGCGCGTCGTCGACATCGTGGTGGCCTCCGTGCTGGGTGTGGCGTGTGGAATCGTGTTCCTAGCGTGGAACACGGTGGGCTATGCCTGGTTCCAGGCCATGGATGCGCTCACGCCAGGCCTGGGTGGCATTGCCACCGGCATTTGGCTTCTTGGTGGTGTCGTTGGCGGTTTGATTATCCGTAAGCCGGGTGCCGCACTCTACGTGGAGCTGCTGGCGGCCATCGTGTCGGCGGTGCTGGGCTCCCAGTGGGGTATTAGTACGTTGTACTCCGGCATCGCGCAGGGCATTGGTGTGGAGATTGTGCTGGCCATCTTCCTCTACCGTCGCTTTAGCCTGGGCATTGCGATGCTCGGCGGCATGGCAGCTGGCTGGGGCGCGTTTGTGCTGGAGCTGTTTACCTCCGGAAACCTGGGCAAGACCCTGCAGTTCAACATCATCTACCTCGTCACGCTGAGCATCTCCGGCGCCATTCTGGCAGGAGCCGTGGGCTACATCGTGGTCAATGCGCTGGCGAAGACCGGTGCGCTGGACCGTTTTGCGGTCGGCCGCGAACAGCACAGTGCTTAAGCAAACGTTGCTTGTTGTGCGTTGCTTGCTGTGGATGCTTGTTGATTGTTGATGCTGAGCATTGACTGGTAGCTGAAGTAATGGCTGTTGCAAGGTGGCTGGTGGCTGATTCTGATGGCTGATGTGGGTTCGGTAGAAGATATGTCCGCGGGCGCGACGAAGCTTGTCGCACGCGGCTATGGCTGGACGCATGCGGGGAGGCGTGCGCCGGCGCTGGCGGATATTGACTTGGTTATATCACCGGGGGAGAAGGTCCTGCTGTGCGGAGATTCCGGGTCCGGGAAGTCCACGCTGCTGGCAGCTATCGCGGGCGTGTTGGGCGGCGATGACGAGGGCACCCGGGTGGGGGAAATCCTGCTGGAGGATGCCTCTGGTCACATCGAGCCGCCCGGCCGGACGATTCCGGTGGGCTTGGTGCTGCAGGACCCAGACTCCCAGGTGATTGCCGCGCGCGTGGGCGATGACGTTGCCTTTGGTTGTGAGAATTTGGCCTATCCGCGCTCTGAGATTTGGCAGCGGGTGTCGGCGGCGCTATCGATGGTGGGGCCCGCGGTGGACCTGTCTTTTCCCACGGAGCGTCTGTCCGGCGGGCAGAAGCAACGCTTGGCTTTGGCGGGTGTGATTGCCATGGGCGCGGGCATGGTGTTGCTCGATGAGCCGACGGCGAACCTCGACCCGGAGGGCGCGCGCGAGGTTATTGAGGCCGTGTCCACCATGGTGGAGCGCACCGGGGCCACCCTTATCGTGGTGGAACACCAGCACGCGGCGTGGAGGGGTGTGCTTGACCGTGCGATTGAGCTGAAGGATGGGCGCATCGTCGCCGACGGTCCCGTGGAGGCTGTTGTTGCTTCGCGCTCTATCAGCGGTTTGCCGCGGGCGCGGGATGCTGGTGGGACGTCGCCAAGCAGCACTGGAAGAGCACCCGAATCGGCGGCGCTGTGGAGCACGGACCTGGTCACCCGTTTCGGGCCGCCGCGCAGCTACGCGCTGCCCCGGGGGATGTCCACGGTGATTACCGGGCCGAATGGTGCGGGCAAGACCACGTGGCTGATGACGGTGGCGGGGTTGCTTCCAGCAGTGGCCGGGGAGATTGGTGTGGCAGAGTACGTGCGGCGGGGGCTGAAAGGCTCGCCGTTGACGTGGAAGTCCCGGGAATTGGCGGACCGCATTGGCTTCGTCTTCCAGAACCCCGAGCACCAATTCGTCGCCCGCACGGTGGCAGAGGAGCTGCGCGTGGCACCCCGTGTCATGCACCGCGAGGTGCCAGAGGGGCGCATCGCGGAACTCGTGGAGGCACTACGCCTGGGGCATGTGCTCAACGCCAATCCGTTTACGCTCTCCGGTGGGGAGAAGCGCCGGTTGTCGGTGGCCACTGCGTTGGTCACGGCGCCGGAGGTGCTGCTTCTCGACGAACCCACCTTCGGCCAAGACCCCCACACCTTCACCGAGTTGGTGTGGTTGCTGCGGCGCATGGCGGATGAGGGGACGACGATTGCGTCGGTGACCCACGATCCGTTGTTCATCTCCGCATTGGGTGACCACCGAGTGGAGGTGAGCCGTGGCTGAGACAACTACGTCGTCGGCGAACGCAGACGGCGCTGGTCGCGCCGATCGTGCTGGCCGTGCAGGTTTACTGCACGGCGTGAACCCGCTGACCCGAATTTTCCTCATGTTCGTGTGGGTGAGCCCGCTGTTGCTCTCCGTGGATTGGGTCTCTGCGGCAGTGTCCTTGGCCATGACTTTAGTTTTTGCGCCCCTGTGCGGGGTGTCGTGGCCGCGCCTGTTTAAAGCTGGCTGGTTCCTTTTTCTTATCGCTCCGTTGTCCGGCATTTCGATGCTGCTTTACGGCGCACCGGGCGGGCGGGAGTACTTCAGCTGGTGGCTGATCACGGTTACGGACAACTCGATGGAGCTGGCCATCGCCATTACGATGCGCGTGCTGGCGGTGGCGCTGCCCATGGTGGTGCTGGCGCGGGATATTGACCCGACGGAGTTGGGCGACGCCCTCTCGCAGATCCTCAAGCTACCTTCCCGCTTCGTCATCGGTGCGGTGGCCGGGGTGCGCATGATGACGTTGTTCAAATCCGATTGGCAGTACCTGGCCATGGCGCGGCGCGCGCGTGGGCTGACCGACGAGGGCCGCATCAAGCACCTCATCACCATGTCCTTCGGGCTCTTGGTGCTAGCCCTGCGGCGCGGGGGCAAGCTGGCCACGGCGATGGAGGCGCGCGGTTTCGGGCGAACCCCACCGGGCGGTGGGCAACGCACATGGGCGCGGCCGTCCCGCCTTGCCAGCAGAGACTGGCTGGTGATGGTGGTGGGAACGGGCCTTGCGGCGCTTCCGGTGGTAGTTTCGGTTCTCAGTGGGTCCTGGAGATTCTTCGGACTCTAGGACGACTCTCTCAAAGCTGCACGCTAGACGTACCCAGAAGTGGTGAAGAAATACATGCAGGACGCGGACCGCACGGCCGACCAGGACAGCGGTAAGGACACTGCCCAGACGCACGCCGCCGAGATGGATCGGCTCTTGGCCGATGTGGTGGCGCTCGCCGCGTCGCGCAAGCGCCCGATGCGCCCAGTCACCGTGCTTATCGACGGCCCCTCGGGCGCCGGCAAGACCTGGGCTTCTGCAGCGCTGGCTGAGCGTACCGGGTGGCGGGTAGTCCACCTTGACGAGTTCTACCCCGGCTGGCATGGGCTGCAAGAGGGTTCAGAGATGGTTTCAGAGCAAGTGCTGCGGGAGAATAACCCGGGCTATTGGCGCTGGGACTGGGATGCCAACGCGCCGAAGGACTGGGCGAGCCTGGATGAGCGCGATGATCTGATCGTCGAAGGAGTTGGTTCTGTCACCGAGGCCACCGTGGCCGCCGCCAAAGAGCGCGGCTCCGTGGTGACGGTGCGTATCGACGGGCCACGCGAGAAGCGCCGCGAGCGCGCCCTGGAGCGCGACCCTGGCTATGAAGAGTGGTTTGAAACCTGGGAGCGGCAGGAACAAGAACACTTCTCCGAGCGCGCGGTGGAGGCGGACCTGACCTGGGAGTGGCGCTAGCGGTTGGGGATTTGGGCAGATCAAAGGGGTGGTGGTAGTCTGTCCAAGGTTTCATCTTTATAGGAGATGAAAAGTCTGATCGGTATCTCAACCATCCGCTGGGAGAGATTCGTTCTGGACATGCGGAAGGGCCCCGGAGAAGAGCCCCTATTTTTGCATGTTTGGACGTGTGAAAGCGGTCAGTTCAAGCCGAAGTCATAGAGAAAGACTAGATTTATGCCAACTATTCAGCAGCTGGTCCGCAAGGGCCGCCACGACAAGAAGGCCAAGGTTGCTACGGCCGCCCTGAAGGGCTCCCCGCAGCGCCGTGGCGTGTGCACCCGCGTGTACACCACCACCCCGAAGAAGCCGAACTCGGCTCTGCGTAAGGTTGCCCGTGTGCGCCTGACCTCCGGTATCGAGGTTTCCGCCTACATTCCGGGCGAGGGCCACAACCTGCAGGAGCACTCCATGGTGCTCGTCCGCGGTGGTCGTGTGAAGGACCTCCCGGGTGTTCGCTACAAGATTATCCGCGGCGCACTGGATACCCAGGGCGTGAAGGACCGTAAGCAGGCTCGTTCCCGCTACGGCGCAAAGAAGGGACAGTAATCAACAATGCGTAAGAATGCTGCACCGAAGCGTCCTGTAGTTAAGGACCCGGTTTACAACTCCGAGCAGGTCACCATGCTCGTGAACAAGATCCTGCGTGACGGCAAGAAGTCCACCGCTGAGCGCATTGTGTACGGCGCTCTCGAGGTCTGCCGTGAGAAGACCGGTACCGACCCGGTCGGCACCCTGGAGAAGGCCCTGGGCAACATCCGCCCGGACCTCGAGGTTCGCTCCCGTCGTGTGGGCGGCGCTACCTACCAGGTTCCGGTTGAGGTTAAGCCGGCACGTGCCAACACCCTGGCTCTGCGTTGGCTGGTTACCTTTACCCGTCAGCGTCGTGAGAACTCCATGATCGAGCGTCTCGCAAACGAGATCCTCGATGCATCCAACGGCCTGGGTGCTTCCGTGAAGCGCCGTGAGGATACTCACAAGATGGCTGAGGCCAACCGCGCCTTCGCTCACTACCGCTGGTAATCCCTCCGGTATAACCCGCCACATGGCATCATGGCTCGAACAGCGATATCATCGTTTACCTGCGCTGACACTGCGTGTTCTCGCTCCCCTTGGCGGAGCGCTCCACGCTAAACAGTGCGGAACCTAAACTTGAATAGCGTTGTTCGGGCCATTTTTATGGCGTGGGCTCCACGTCTCACGCTGACGTAGAAGCCCAGACGTGGCAAAATAGACCAAGACCTATCCATGAAGACGTCACCTATGTTTCGTCAGTGCATAACTGGCGTCGGCGTCGACGACAATTAAGTTGGGGTATTAACTGTGGCACAAGAAGTGCTTAAGGATCTGAACAAGGTCCGCAACATCGGCATCATGGCGCACATCGATGCGGGTAAGACCACTACCACCGAGCGCATCCTCTTCTACACCGGTATTAACCGTAAGGTCGGTGAGACCCACGATGGTGGCGCCACCACTGACTGGATGGAGCAGGAGAAGGAGCGCGGCATCACCATTACGTCCGCTGCTGTGACCTGTTTCTGGAACAACAACCAGATCAACATCATTGACACCCCGGGCCACGTGGACTTCACCGTTGAGGTTGAGCGCTCCCTGCGTGTTCTCGACGGCGCTGTTGCTGTCTTCGACGGCAAGGAAGGTGTGGAGCCGCAGTCCGAGCAGGTGTGGCGCCAGGCTGCTAAGTACGACGTCCCTCGTATCTGCTTCGTCAACAAGATGGACAAGATGGGCGCGGACTTCTACTTCACCGTCCAGACCATCATTGATCGCCTCGGCGCTAAGCCGTTGGTCATGCAGCTGCCGATCGGTGCTGAAGATGACTTCGATGGCGTCGTCGACCTGATCAACATGAAGGCGCTGACCTGGCGCGGCAAGGTAGAAACCGGA
The DNA here is from genome assembly GCF_001811545.1 of Corynebacterium sp. HMSC074A09. Lineage (NCBI taxonomy): Bacteria > Bacillati > Actinomycetota > Actinomycetes > Mycobacteriales > Corynebacteriaceae > Corynebacterium > Corynebacterium sp. HMSC074A09. Next base: position 7,509 of record NZ_KV805150.1, read on the forward strand.
ACCGAAGCCACTATCGAGGAGATCCCTGCCGAGTTGCAGGAGAAGGCTGAAGAGTACCGCGAGAAGCTGCTCGAGACCGTCGCTGAGTCCGACGAAGAGCTCATGGAGAAGTACTTCGGCGGCGAAGAGCTGACCATTGAGGAAATCAAGGGCGCTATCCGCAAGCTGACCGTGAGCTCCGAGATCTACCCGGTCCTCTGCGGTACCGCTTACCGCAACAAGGGTGTCCAGCCGCTGCTCGACGCTATTGTTGACTACCTCCCGAACCCGCTGGACATCGGCGAGGTCAACGGCACCTCCCTCGACGGTGAGGAGACCCTGACTCGTAAGCCTTCCGTCCAGGAGCCGTTCTCCGCACTGGCCTTCAAGATTGCCGTGCACCCGTTCTTCGGCAAGCTCACCTACGTGCGTGTCTACTCCGGCCAGGCTATCCCGGGCGAGCAGATGCTCAACTCCACCAAGAACAAGAAGGAGCGCGTGGGCAAGCTCTTCCAGATGCACGCGAACAAGGAGAACCCGGTCGAGCACGCCGACGCCGGTAACATCTACGCGTTCATCGGCCTGAAGGAAACCACCACCGGTGACACCCTGTGTAACCCGGACAACCCGATCATCCTTGAGTCCATGGACTTCCCGGATCCGGTTATCCAGGTTGCTATTGAGCCGAAGACCAAGGCTGACCAGGAGAAGCTGGGTACCGCTATCCAGAAGCTCGCTGAAGAGGACCCGACCTTCACCGTTCACCTCGACGAGGAGTCCGGCCAGACCGTTATCGGCGGTATGGGCGAGCTGCACCTCGACGTTCTGGTTGACCGCATGAAGCGCGAGTTCAAGGTTGAGGCCAACATCGGTAACCCGCAGGTTGCTTACCGCGAGACCATCCGCAAGAAGGTCGAGTCCCTGGAATACACCCACAAGAAGCAGACCGGTGGTTCTGGCCAGTTCGCAAAGGTTATCGTCACCATCGAGCCGTACAACCCGGAGCCGGAAGAGCTGGAAGAGGGCGAGTCCGCAACCTACAAGTTCGAGAACTCCGTCACCGGTGGCCGCGTTCCGAAGGAGTACATCCCGTCCGTCGACGCTGGTATCCAGGACGCCATGCAGTACGGCTTCGTCGCTGGCTTCCCGCTGGTGAACATCAAGGCCACCCTCGAGGATGGCGCTTACCACGACGTTGACTCCTCTGAGATGGCCTTCAAGCTCGCCGGCTCCCAGGTCCTTAAGGAGGCCGTCGCTAAGGCTAAGCCGGTTCTGCTGGAGCCGATCATGGCCGTTGAGGTTGTGACCCCGGAGGAGTACATGGGTACCGTCAACGGTGACATCTCCTCCCGTCGTGGCCAGGTCTTCGCTATGGAAGACCGCTCCGGCGCCAAGGTCGTCAAGGCTAAGGTTCCGCTGTCCGAGATGTTCGGCTACATCGGTGACCTGCGTTCTTCCACCGCTGGCCGTGCAAACTTCACCATGGTCTTCGACTCCTACGCTGAGGTTCCGTCCTCCGTGGCACAGGAGATCATCGAGGAGCGCACCGGCGCCAAGGCCTAACTTTTAGGCCCCTGCCGCAAAGGCGTACATGCGGGGCTGGTAGTCTTCGCCAGTGGAAGACCAGTTCCGCGCCTTGGGGTAGCGGTCGGCTGAGCGCACACGCTTGATGTGGGTTGAGCCGGCCGTTACCCTCCCAGGATCCGTTAATTTGATTCTTGTCGAGGGTCAACGTCCGCACGTGTTGGGCGGGGTTACCTCCTATTTAGGCAGTTTGAAAAAACTGCGGCATAAATCTAGGATCGTGTAACTGGCACGTAAGAAAGCGTCATTAGCGCTTATGAGCTTCGGCTCGAAGTGCCAATGGCAATACAAACCACGTGGCTGCGAAATACGTAGCCGCCATAGAGTCCAGGAGGACAAACAGTGGCAAAGGAGAAGTTCGAGCGTACGAAGCCGCATGTGAACATCGGCACCATCGGACACGTCGACCACGGCAAGACCACCACCACCGCAGCGATCACCAAGGTTCTGGCTGACGCTTACCCGGAGGAGAACACCGCTTTCGCCTTCGACATGATCGATAAGGCTCCTGAGGAGAAGGAGCGCGGTATTACCATCAACATCTCCCACGTTGAGTACTCCACCCCGAAGCGCCACTACGCACACGTGGACGCCCCGGGCCACGCCGACTACATCAAGAACATGATTACCGGTGCTGCTCAGATGGACGGCGCTATCCTGGTTGTTGCTGCAACCGATGGCCCGATGCCGCAGACCCGCGAGCACGTTCTGCTGGCTCGCCAGGTTGGCGTTCCGTACATCCTCGTTGCACTGAATAAGTGTGACATGGTTGACGATGAGGAAATCATCGAGCTCGTCGAGATGGAGATCCGTGAGCTGCTCGCTGAGCAGGACTACGATGAGGAAGCTCCGATCGTTCACATTTCCGCTCTGAAGGCTCTTGAGGGCGACGAGAAGTGGGTACAGTCTGTTATCGACCTGATGCAGGCTTGCGATGACTCCATCCCGGATCCGGTCCGCGAGCTGGACAAGCCGTTCCTGATGCCGATTGAGGACATCTTCACCATTACCGGCCGCGGTACCGTTGTTACCGGCCGTGTTGAGCGTGGCTCCCTGAACGTCAACGAGGACATCGAGATCATCGGCATCAAGGAGAAGTCGATGTCCACCACCGTTACCGGTATCGAGATGTTCCGCAAGATGATGGACTACACCGAGGCTGGCGACAACTGTGGTCTGCTTCTGCGTGGTACCAAGCGTGAAGAGGTTGAGCGTGGCCAGGTTTGCATCAAGCCGGGCGCTTACACCCCGCACACCAAGTTCGAGGGTTCCGTCTACGTCCTGAAGAAGGAAGAGGGCGGCCGCCACACCCCGTTCATGGACAACTACCGTCCGCAGTTCTACTTCCGCACCACCGACGTTACCGGCGTCGTCAAGCTGCCTGAGGGCACCGAGATGGTTATGCCGGGCGACAACGTTGAGATGTCCGTAGAGCTCATCCAGCCGGTCGCTATGGACGAGGGCCTGCGCTTCGCTATCCGCGAGGGCTCCCGTACCGTCGGCGCTGGCCGCGTTACCAAGATCCTGGGCTAATTCTTGCTAGGGCCTAAGGCCCTTCCTGATTTAGCAGGTCTGTGAGCCGCTCAATCCCTGATGGGGTTGGGCGGCTTTGGTGATCGTGGGCCTACTAGGCTTGAGAGTTATGTTCGACCCAACCCGCATTGACCGCACCCTCGCCGCACTGCGCGCCGCGTGGGAAGGCCAACCGGACCTTCCCCTGGGAACCCTGTTTGGCATGTTGGCGGCGGAGGGCTACGGCTGGGGCGTGCCTGACGACGAACTCAGCGCGCGGCTGGAGGCGATGGCGGCTGTGCATCCCCCGCTTGTGCCTCTCGACGTCAATCTCGTCACCGAGGGCCTCTGGCTCGTCGTTACGCCCACACACCGCGTGACACTAGCCCCTACGACTGCGGCCCCTCGCAATGTGGAGCAGAGCCGACAGGCGGAGTCTGTGGCGGTGGTGAGACCGATATCCAAGGACGGGCAGCGTGGCCAGCCGGTGGCGTGGACAGTGTCAGCCCTCCGGCCCGTTGGACCAGGACGACCGCTCGTGATTGCCGATGCCGAAGGCTTCGAGCATCGGTTTGGCGTCGTCGAGTCCGTTACACGCTTGCGAGAAGACCATCGCAACCTGACCGGCCTTAAGCGACGCAGCGTGGGGGACCGAGTGTGGTTCATTCGTACCGATGCCGAAACGATCATCCTTGACCACGGCCTCCACATCGTGGAGCGCAAGAATCGGGAGCTTATCCGTACCGACTTCTCGTGGCACACCATCGAGGCCGGGGAAATCGGGGAACCGCTTCGCGTCCACCTTTCCCGGGGCACGCTGCACACCTTTGGGCGTATCCAGGAGGTCATTCTCGCTGAATCCGCGCCTTGGAACGAGCCCGCCTCGCCTTACTAGCGAGGCCCTGTTCAGCCCGCCGAAATCCTCGCGACGCGCCTAACCCGCCAGGTCTTTTGCACTTCTCGAGCAGATAGCCGCTAGCACGCTGCTCCGCGCGTTAGATCGCCGATGTGCCCACTGAACTGTGAGGTTAACGCCTGAATCGTTGCGTGGGTTCGCCAAGTTCCCTGTCACCCTGGCTGTGGTTGCTGGGTCTCGTTCTTTAAGGGCTTAAGGATCCTGCCGTGGCTGCCCCTGTTGTATCCGGCGTCGAGTGAAGCGCAACCTGGGATCGCCGATGTCCCCGTCAGCATGTTTTGTCTGACGGGTTCTTCTATCGGGAGCGCTTTTGTTGCAGGTAATTGGCGCTTTTTGTGTTTGGTGGCTGGGGTGTTAGCTGCTGTCCGGTGGCGGGTCTGGTGGTTGTCCTGCTTGCTCGGCGGTGAGTCTGGCGACTGCTTCTTGGTATTCCGGCATTTCCGTGATTGGTGTACCCCAGGGCGGGATGAAGCTGACCCCGGTGTTGAGGCGGTACATATAACCGCGCCCGGTAGGCCTTAAAGGGTCATCGTCGTTAATGCCGTTGTGGTAGGCGCACAGGAAGGTCAAGTTCTTAATGTTGGTGTAGCCACCAGCCTGCCAAGGGATGAGATGATGCACCTGGCAGTAATCGGCTGGCTTATTACACCCAGGTCTAGAACAGGTGTGGAATTCAGCGTGCAGGGTAAGACGTTGCTTGAAGTTTGCCCCGCGCTCGAGCCGCCAGGTGTTGATGGGGCCTTCGATGGGGTGCACGATGGTGGCGTAGCCGATTTCGGCAAACTTATGGGTGAGAAACTCAGCGCCTGTCATGCGCGCACCGTTGGTCAAGTTGAGTTCGATCTCGTCCCCGTCGCCGTTGATGATTTGGTCCAACTCGTTCAGTGTGACGATGACTTGGGTGCGCACCGCTGGCTTTGTGCCGGCTGTTTCTTGGTTGAAGAAGACGTCGTTGGCGGCTTTGAGTAGGTCGGTGTTGTTGGTGGATTCTAAGACTGCGCGCATGTTGGCAATCGTGGTGGCATCATCGGTAATGGAGAGGGTGTTTGGGCCTTCGGATCTGTAGGTGATGCGCACGCCGGGTTTGGCGGTTCTTTTACGTGTGAGTTCTTTCAGCCGTGCGGTGGCAACGGCTCGGATGCGGTGTGCGGGTGTGGCGGCGAGTTTTGCTCGGAGGTTCCACGCGTCGAGGGTTTTCTTTACTTTTGAAACGTAGGTTTCGATGAGTGTGAGGGTGCCCAGGCTGTGGCGTTGGGCAAGGGCTGCTGCACGTGCTTTCTTTTGCTTACCGGTGTAGCGGGTGGGGCCGAAGTACACCTGGTGCAGGCCTGCGAGTTCGGTGGCGTCGGCTGGGTCAGCGCCGAGCGCGCGAAGCTCATCGGGTGTGCCAGGTATGTTTTCCACCAGCGCAATCCCCGAGTTGCGGAGGCGGAGGTAGGTTTCAATATCCCCCATGGGCACAGAGACTAAAACAGCACTCCCGACCCCGCAACCGGAAGAAGAAAAACCCTGCTCGCGAGTAGTTTTGTGAGCAGGGTAGGTGGTATCTAGAGGACCGCGTTGCGCACCTTCGTGAAGTGGACCTTGTATCGCGTATCCACATCCACGTCAGGGAACGCGGCACGGAAGTCCCGGTCGTTGACTTCGATGGCGTCCTTGATTCGCAGCAACGGGGTATCGGGATCTGCCAGGACCTCGTACTGCAGAGTCGGCCGCGAGCGGTCGTAGGCGACGAGCCGCGAGACCTTCTCCACGCCCTCAACCTCAGCGAGGGTATCCGCCACCGCGCCTGCAATAGCGGACATCTCAGTTTTAATCGCTCCCTCCTCATTCGATTGTTCCGAAGAGACCGCGCTAAACCGATGGTGCCGCAGGTTGCTGATCACAAGCCACAGACCGGCTAGGGCGCAGACAATCGTCGCCAAGCCCAGCGCATAGGGCCACCAGCCCTGCTCCGGTAAGCCCGCCCATGTGTCGTGGTCAACCCACGTTGCCAGGTAGGTGGCAAAAGACACGTCGAAGTGAATGAGAATCGGCCACGCGCCCAGAGCAATGAGCAGGACTCCCACAATGGCAAGGATCGTACGGTCCACGCCGGCAAGCGCCTTAGACATTAGCGATCTCCTCCTGTTCATCCTCAAGCACCACGGTGATGTCCGGAGCCGGGGTAATAGCCGCGAGTGCCGCGGTTACCGCCTCAGTCACGCGCTCTTTAAGCTGCGCGTCGTCGGCATCGCCCGTCGCAGTCACCGTTATGCGCGCATGGTCCTTAGAGATCCGCGCCCTACTACGCGCCGCCGTGGTTCCCGGCACCCGACGCGCCGTTGCCGACGCCACCCGCGCAATGTCCACCGCGCGCAACCACATCGACGCATCCTCGGAGCCAATCCGCACGTGCGTCGTCTTCCGCGGCGCACACGCCGCCCACAACAAAATCAGTCCGATGAGGATGGCCGCACCGCCGGCCACCAGCATCCACCCGTGGATCTCCGGGGAGGACATCACATCGATGAACGGCTGCAACCACGACGCAGCGCCCTCATCGGCACCCACGACCCAGGCCTCACGCCCCACGACCACGGCGGCGACGAGCAGGACGATGCCCAGAATGATGGTCCAGCCGCGCGCCGGCGGGGAGGCCTTCGGGCGTTGACCAAAGCCAACGGGCAGGGAGTTCTCACTCATAATGGCCTCCTATCGTTGATAGTGATGGCGCGCAGCGGAGCCGGGCGCGGGACGTCTACCCGGCGTGTGAAATCGACCGAGGGCCGAATCTCAATCGGGCGCAGCTGGAGCGGCTCGGCGTGCGGGGAGCGCAGCGCTGGTGCCTGTGGAACGTCCACGTGCCGCGGCTGGACCGGGCGGGGAGTAGTGATGCGGCGCAACGCGAATTCCTGGGGCGACGCCACCGAACGAACGTTGACGGGTGCGGGGTCAGCAATAGCACGCAGCGGCCGCGGCGCTGGCGTGCGAATTGGCCGAAGCTCGTCGTAGCGCTGCTCTGAAGGGCCGAAACCTTCCGTGCGAACCGCAACCTCGGATGGCGCGGCAACACCCCGCACCCGCGGTCCCTCCGGTGCCGCCACAGCACGTACCGTAGCCTCGCGTGGGGCCGTAATGTGGCGCACGGGCGCGCCGTTCGCGGTGGTGATGGGCTTGAGGACACGCTCCGGCACAATCGCGGGGATCTGCGCCTGCAGCGGCGCCCGTGTCTCGACCGCCAAGGCAGTCGTGCGTTCGCCTGCCACGGCGCCACCCACGGTGACGTTGACGCGGGTGGTCCGGAAACCGGTGAAATCACGCACGGCCTCACGTATCGCCGTGCGAACGGCTGCCGCAACGTCGGTGACGGGGGAGGGCCAGTAGACGGCAATATCGACGTCGACAGCGACCATCTGCGTATCCGGATCCATCTGCGCCATCACGCGCGGAAAGGCGCGGCCGGCCAGGCCAGCTAGTTTGGCGTCGACAGCCGCGGTTCCCGGCACGCTCGCAATGGCGGCGTTAATAACCTTCTCCATCGCGCGCAGAGAAAAGCGGGTGCGGCCGTGTTTGGCGGTGCTCACTAGCCTCGGCCTCTATCCTGGCCGACCACGCCCTTCCATACCGCAGTGAGGTCGATGCGGCCGTCGAAATGCGCGCCAATCACGCCACCGACTGCGGCGAGCAGCACCGCGAGCGCGACGTACCACACGCCGAGGTAGATGAAAAAGGCCAGAACCAAGCCGGCGATCACGCCGAGGGAGGTGTAATTCTTCATGGTTTTCCTTTAGTTCTGTGTGTCGGTTCCTTTTAGACCGCGTCGTCGAAGACAACGTCCACGCGGCGCACCGCGGGCCAGGTGACGCGGACGGTGGTGCGGGTGGCGTCGCCAAGCTCGGCGAGGGGAACGCCAGCGCTGACATCAACGACGATGTGCAGCTCCAGGTGCGTGTCATCCTGTGGGCTGGGGCGGCGGATGCCGTGCACGCGCTCACCGGGGAAGAGCAGCGCGACCTCCCCGAACCGGCCGGGCGAAAGCTTGGCGACGCCCCTCAGATCCGTCACCGCCTCCGCTATGGACGTGGCAATGGGGAGGGTGAGCTCGGCAGAGGTCACGTTATGCCTGGCCCTGGGTAACTGCCGGGGCCGTTTCGGCAGACTCGTCTTCTTCGCGCGGCAGCTTGACGTCGTGGACGACGACATCGACACGGTCCACGGACAGGCCGGTCATGCGCTCGACCGCGTTCATGATGTTGCGGCGGATAGCCTCGGCGAGCTCGTGGATGGCCACGCCGTACTCGGCGATGATGGCGATATCAATGGAAGCGGTGCCGTTGTTCACCTCGACGCTCACGCCCTGGCGGACGTCCTCGGAAGCGCCGAAGGATTCGCGGATGGAGCCCATCATGCGGGCGCCACCGCCGCCGAGGGCGGCGACGCCGGAAACCTCGCGGGCAGCGATGCCGGCGATCTTGGACACAACGACATCATCGATGCGGGTGGTGCCGAAATCGGTCTCCAGGTTCTTGTTGCGCTCCGGGGCAGGGGCCGGGGTGGCGTCGTTAGCCGGGGCGGTCTGCTCGGCGACGTCCTTGGGGGTGGTGTTCTCAGCCATGGTGGATCCCTCTCACTGTGTAGTTGATGTAGGTCTGTATCTACGCCACGAGCTTAACCTCGAACGCGGTCCGCGGGGCGGCGGAGAGTCAATCCTTGGCCAAAACGTGATGTTACCCACTGTTTCTGCAGGAGTTTGGAAAACGCGAGGTTACGTGCTTAAATACAGGGGTTGCTTTAACACAGCGGCGTAGCCGCAGGCTTCAGCCTGTAGGGCGTCGTTGCTGGTAAGGCGAACATGACACCTTTGTTGTGGAGTTCTTCTGGAACTACACGCGAAGGTCATCCGATCGGGCTAGGTCCGCGCTTGAGCAGAGACAATCCCGAGAAGATGGACCGGAGAAGGGGCATGGCAAATAAACAGCGGCAGTATATGAATAAGACTTTGGTTGCGGATCATTGAGATCTAACGCCCCAGTCTTCTTCCTATTTACTTTGACTACGGGTCTTGTACCCCGTCACGAGCACTGCACTCTGGGCTTTTGCCTTAAGTCACTCTCGTGGTCGTCATGACAGTCAGACAACTGGCGTTGAGCCATGGCTTCCAGCCCGGACAACGTTATAGAGAAATCGAGAAGCAATTTCCCACCGCTTCACGCCCCGGATAGGCCGGGAATGTGAAAGTGGGGAAGCGAGGAAGAGGATAAGCGTGGCGGGACAAAAAATCCGCATTCGGCTGAAGGCCTACGACCACGAGGCCATCGACGCTTCTGCTAAGAAGATCGTCGAGACCGTTACCCGTACGGGTGCTCGTGTTGTCGGCCCGGTGCCGCTCCCAACCGAGAAGAACGTATACGCCGTTATTCGTTCTCCGCACAAGTACAAGGACTCTCGCGAGCACTTCGAGATGCGCACTCACAAGCGCCTCATCGACATTCTCGACCCGACCCCGAAGACCGTTGACGCCCTTATGCGCATCGACCTTCCGGCAAGCGTCGACGTGAATATCCAGTAAGCGATCGACACAACGTATTTGGTGGAGAACAAACAATGAGTGAAAACGAGATCAAGGGAATTCTGGGCACCAAGCTCGGCATGACCCAGGTCTTCGACGAGGAGAACCGCGTTGTGCCGGTGACTGTCGTCGAGGCTGGCCCGTGCGTGGTTACCCAGATCCGTACTGTAGAAACCGATGGCTACAACGCCATCCAGATTGCCTTCGGCGAGAAGGACCCGCGCAAGGTCAACAAGCCTGCAACCGGTCACTTCAAGAAGGCTGGCGTGACCCCGCGCCGTTACGTCGCTGAGATCCGCATGGACGATACCTCCGCATACGAGGTCGGCCAGGAGGTCAAGGTGGACATCTTCGAGGGCGTTACCTTCGTTGACGTCACCGGTACCACCAAGGGTCACGGCTACGCTGGCGCCATGAAGCGCCACGGCTTCGCAGGCCAGGGCGCTGCCCACGGTAACCAGGCTGCCCACCGCCGCGTTGGTGGCATTGGTGGCGCTTCGTTCCCGGGCCGCGTCTTCAAGGGTAAGCGCATGGCTGGCCGCATGGGCCAGGACCGCGTGACCACCCAGAACCTGAAGATTCAGAAGATTGATGCCGAGTCCAACCTGCTGCTCATCAAGGGTGCTATCCCGGGTGCGCGCGGTGGCCTCGTCACCGTTAAGACCGCAGTGAAGGGCGGTGCACACGCATGAGCAACCTCAAGCTAGACGTCCAGACCGCTGACGGTAAGACCAACGGCACCGTTGAGTTGCCGGCCGAGCTCTTTGACACCGAGGCATCCATTGCTCTGATGCACCAGGTTGTCAACGCACAGCTCGCTGCCGCTCGTCAGGGTACCCACAAGACCAAGACTCGCGGCGAGGTCCGCGGTGGTGGTCGCAAGCCGTTCCGCCAGAAGGGCACCGGCCGCGCCCGCCAGGGCTCCATCCGTGCGCCGCACTACACCGGCGGTGGCACCGTGCATGGCCCGGTTCCGCGCGACTACTCCCAGCGCACCCCGAAGCGCATGATCAAGGCTGCTCTCTACGGCGCACTGTCTGACCGTGCACGCAACGAGCGCATCCACGTCATCGAGGAGCTCGTCCCGGGCCAGACCCCGTCCACCAAGCAGGCCAAGGCTTTCATCGAGCGCCTCACCGACCGCAAGAATGTTCTTCTGGTCATCGGCCGCGAGGACATCAATGCTCGCCGCAGCGCCAACAACCTGCCGAACGTCCAGATCCTGGATGCCGGCCAGCTGAACACCTACGACGTCCTCTACTCGGACGACGTTGTGTTCTCCGTTGAGGCTCTGCACACCTTCGTCGAGCGCGCTACCGGCGCCGCCGAGGAAGCTAAGGAGGAGAAGTAATGGCTAAGCTCGCTAACCCGCGCGACGTCATCATCGCACCGGTTGTGTCCGAGAAGTCCTACGGCCTGATGGAGCAGAACGTCTACACGTTCTACGTCTCCACGGACTCCAACAAGACCCAGATTAAAGATGCCGTCGAGCAGATCTTCGGCGTGAAGGTTGCTTCCGTGAACACCGTGAACCGTGCAGGCAAGCGTAAGCGCACCCGCACCGGCTTCGGTCAGCGTAAGTCCACCAAGCGCGCCTACGTGACGCTCCGTGAAGGCAGCGACTCCATCGACGTCTTCGGCGCAGGCGCTTAAGCCCCACCGAAGAGCCGAAAGGAAAAGGAAGAATTATGGCTATTCGTAAGTACAAGCCGACAACTCCGGGTCGCCGCGCATCCTCCGTGTCTGAGTTCGAGGAAATCACTCGCTCGACCCCGGAGAAGTCCCTGCTGCGCCCGCTGAGCAAGACTGGTGGTCGTAACAACTACGGCCGCATCACCACCCGCCACATCGGCGGTGGCCACAAGCGCCGTTACCGTCTCATCGACTTCCGCCGTACCGACAAGGACGGCATCCCTGCAAAGGTCGCTCACATCGAGTACGACCCGAACCGTACTGCTAACATCGCCCTCCTGCACTACGCAGACGGCGAGAAGCGCTACATCATCGCCCCGAAGGGCCTGAAGCAGGGCACCATCGTTGAGGCTGGTCCGAACGCAGATATCAAGGTTGGCAACAACCTGCCGCTGCGCAACATCCCGACCGGTACCACCATCCACGCTGTGGAGCTCAAGCCGGGCGCTGGCGCTAAGCTGGCTCGCTCCGCTGGTGCCTCCATCCAGCTGCTGGGTAAGGAAGGCAAGTACGCCATCCTGCGTATGCCGTCCTCCGAGATTCGTCGCGTCGACATCCGTTGCCGCGCCACCGTCGGTGAGGTTGGCAACGCTGACCAGATGAACATCCGTTGGGGCAAGGCCGGCCGTATGCGTTGGAAGGGCGTCCGCCCGACCGTCCGCGGTGTCGTTATGAACCCGGTCGACCACCCGCACGGTGGTGGTGAGGGTAAGACCTCGGGTGGTCGCCACCCGGTGTCGCCGTGGGGCCACAAGGAAGGCCGCACCCGCAACCCGAACCGTTACTCGAACAACATGATCGTGCGCCGTCGTCGCCCGAACAAGAAGCGCTAAGAGGAGGTAAACAATGCCACGCAGCCTTAAGAAGGGCCCGTTCGTCGATGAGCACCTCCTCAACAAGGTTGATGCTCAGAACGAGGCCGGCACCAAGCAGGTCATCAAGACCTGGTCTCGCCGCTCCACCATCCTGCCCGACTTCATCGGTCACACCTTCGCCGTCCACGACGGTCGTAAGCATGTCCCGGTGTTCGTCGAGGACTCCATGGTTGGTCACAAGCTCGGTGAGTTCGCACCCACCAAGACCTTTAAGGGTCACGTTAAGGACGACAAGAAGGGACGTCGATAAGCGATGAGTGACACCATCACCTCCGCATCCGCAACGGCTCGCTACGTCCGCGTTACCCCGATGAAGGCACGCCGCGTCATCGACCTGGTCCGCGGTAAGTCCGTAGCCGAGGCACTTGCAATCCTGAAGTACGCTCCGCAGGGCGCCGCTGAGCCGGTTGCCAAGGTTGTTGCATCCGCAGCTGCCAACGCTGAGAACAACTTCGGTCTGGATCCGCGCACCCTGGTCATCTCCGAGGCATACGCCAACGAGGGTCCGACCATGCGTCGTTTCCAGCCGCGCGCACAGGGCCGCGCATTCATGATTCGTAAGCGCACCAGCCACATCACCGTGGTTGTCGAGAGCCAGAAGGAAGGGGCCAAGTAATGGGCCAGAAGATCCATCCTCACGGCCTACGTTTGGGCATCACTTCCGACTGGAAGACCCACTGGTACGCCGATAAGGACTACGCAAATTACGTAGCCGAAGACATCAAGATCCGCGAGTACCTGGAGAAGGGCCTCGACCGCGCCGGCATCGCCGACGTCGTCATCGAGCGCACCCGCGACCGCGTCCGCGTGGACATTCACACCGCCCGCCCGGGCATCGTGATTGGCCGCCGCGGTGCTGAGGCTGACCGCATCCGCCGCGAGCTGGAGAAGCTCACCGGCAAGATGGTCGCCCTCAACATCCTCGAGGTCAAGCAGGTCGACGCCAACGCAAACCTGGTTGCACAGTCCATCGCTGAGCAGCTGGTTAACCGCGTGGCCTTCCGCCGCGCAATGCGCAAGGCCATCCAGTCCGCTATGCGCCAGCCGCAGGTTAAGGGTATTAAGATCCTCCTGGCTGGTCGTCTGGGCGGCGCTGAGATGTCCCGCACCGAGCGCTACCACGAGGGTCGCGTTCCGCTGCACACCCTTCGCGCCGAGATCGACTACGGCACCGCAGAGGCCCACACCACCTTCGGCCGCATTGGCATCAAGGTGTGGATCTACAAGGGTGACGTTGTCGGTGGCGTCCGCGAGTCCGAACTGAACGCTCCGGCGCAGGGCCGTGGCCGCGGTGACCGCAACGGTCGTCCGCGTCGTGGTGGCCAGCGTCGCCAGCGCGCACAGCAGAAGCAGGAGGGCTAATCCATGCTGATTCCTAAGCGCGTCAAGTACCGTCGTCAGCACCGCCCGACCCGCTCGGGTGTGTCCAAGGGCGGTAACCGCATCAACTTCGGTGACTACGCCATCCAGGCTCTCGAGCCGGCGTACATCACCAACCGCCAGATTGAGGCCGCACGTATTGCCATCAACCGCCACGTCAAGCGTGGTGGCAAGGTGTGGATCAACATCTTCCCGGACCGTCCGCTGACCCAGAAGCCGCTCGGCGTGCGTATGGGTTCCGGTAAGGGTCCCGTCGAGAAGTGGGTTGCCAACGTTAAGCCGGGCCGCATCCTCTTCGAGATGACCTACCCGAACGAGGCTACCGCCATCGAGGCTCTGCGCCGCGCTGGTCAGAAGCTTCCGTGCAAGGTCCGCATCATCAAGAAGGAGGACCAGTTCTAATGGCTAACGGTACCCCCGCCCACGAGTTCCGCGAGCTCGACAATGCTGAGCTGGAGAACCGCCTGAAGGACGCGAAGGAAGAGCTCTTCAACCTTCGTTTCCAGAAGGCCACCGGCCAGCTGACCAACAACCGCCGCATCGGCACGGTTAAGCGCGACATTGCCCGCATCTACACCGTTCTGCGCGAGCGCGAGCTGGGCCTGTCCGTTGCTCCGGGAGCTGAGGCTTAATCATGAGTGAGGCAAACGTGAACACTAAGAAGGAAAAGGGCGCTCGCAAGACCCGCACCGGCATCGTTGTCTCCGACAAGATGAATAAGACCATCGTTGTCGAGCTCGAGGACCGCAAGCAGCACGCCCTCTACGGCAAGATCATGCGCACTAACAAGAAGGTTAAGGCGCACGACGAGAACGAGACCGCCGGCATCGGCGACCGCGTTCTCATCGCCGAGACTCGCCCGCTGTCCAAGGACAAGCACTTCCGTCTCGTCGAGATCGTGGAGAAGGCTAAGTAAAATCTAGCCCTCTTCTACGTGAATAGCCCCCACGGTTATCGTGGGGGCTATTTTTGATCCTGCACGGCGCTCTTCTCCGAGACCAGATCCTCTAGCGCGCGCCGCGGTGTGTGAGCGCAATGGCAAGGCAAAACGCACTGAGCACCGCGCCGACCGCGAGAAGGAACGTGCCGATGCGGTAGGGCGTAGTGCTGGTCACGTCGATGGTGTTAAAGATCTGAACCCAGACCAACCAGCCTGCGATGAGCGTGCCCGCCCCGAGGGCGGTGAGCGCGCGCAGGCCGCGGGTGGGGCGTTGGGTGGGGGAGAAGGCGTGGTAGGAGGCGTCGATAAGCGCTAGCACGGCAAGGATGACCGATGTCCAGGCCGCGACGGGCACCGGGAGCAGGGCCGAGGTGCCGAAGAATACCGGCAGGAGGAAACATATCGCGACGAGAACGAGGAGAACCGCGTTCAACACCGCCGCGCGCAGGGGATAGTTCACAGCCGCGCCTCTACTTCGGTGCGTGTGGGCGGCTGGGCGCCGGTGCGTGAGACCGTGATCGCAGCGGCAGCCGCCGCAAACTGCAGGATCTCGCGCCAGTCTTCGGCGCTGAGCTCGGCTGCAGTCCCGTCCCGTTCAGCCAGAAGCGTCAGGAGTGCAGCCATCACCGTGTCGCCCGCGCCGATGGTGTCCGCCACCTCGACGTTCACCGGCGGGACCTCCAATGACACCGACGCCGTGCGTACGCTCAGCCCGTCCGCCCCGCGCGTGGTGACCACCACCGGTACCTGCTCCAGTGCCCCAGCCCCAAGGAAATCAACCTCTTCTTCACTGAGCTTCAGCAGCGTGACGTGGGGAAGCAGACTCAGCAGGAACTCGCGGTGCTCCGCAGTGGCGAAGAAGGGCCGGATGTTCGGGTCCAGCGCCACCTTCGTCCCGCGCGCAGCCAAGTCCTGGAGAAGCGCGGCATAACGCGAGGCGCCCGGCTCCAGCGCTAGGGAGACGGTGCCGAAGCAGGCCCAGGGGACGTCGGCAAGCGCGGGCTCTACCAGGCGGTCGGCAGTACCCTCCGTGTAAAAGGAATAGGTTGCCGAGCCGTCGTCGGCGATGTTGCACACCGCCAGCGTGGTGGGTTCCTCGCCGCGCTGCACGAGGGAGGTGTCCACGCCCTCCTCGGTGAGACGCTCCATGAGCGCTTGCCCGAAGGCATCCCGCGAGAGCCGCGACTGAAAACCAACGTCAGCCCCCAAACGTCCGGCTGCCACCGCCACGTTGAAAGGACCGCCACCCAATGTTGGTGCTAAATCCGCCAGCTGCCCTTGCTCGCGCGGAACGAGGTCAACAAGGCCTTCGCCACACACCATAATGTCCATGGAACCCATACTATCGAGAGCATGAACTACCGTCCGCTTTTCCATCTCTCCCCGCCCTCTGGCCGCCTCAATGACCCGAATGGGGTCTTCATCGACGGCAACAACCTGCACGTTT
Source organism: Corynebacterium sp. HMSC074A09 (assembly GCF_001811545.1). Taxonomy (NCBI): domain Bacteria; kingdom Bacillati; phylum Actinomycetota; class Actinomycetes; order Mycobacteriales; family Corynebacteriaceae; genus Corynebacterium; species Corynebacterium sp. HMSC074A09. The sequence goes on from NZ_KV805150.1 coordinate 23,385, forward strand.
ACTACCAGCACGACCCGTGTTTCCCACACGCTAAGAAGCAAACGGGCTGGGGGCATGCCGTAGTATCGCTAAGCTCGGCGCAACCATGGCGGCACTACCCGGATGCGCTGTATCCCATCCGTGAGCACGATGCCCATGGCTGCTACTCGGGCGGCGCAGTGGTCGACGGCGAGGACGTCTGGCTGTTCTATACCGGCAACCTCAAGCGCGATGGCGTACGGATTCCCTCGCAGAACCGCGTGCGCGTGGTGGACCCCTCCGGCCCGGCAGGTGGTTTCTACGAACATGACCCGGCGAACCCGCTCATCAATGGGGCCGCGGAGGGGTTCACGGGGCACTACCGGGATCCCCAGATCACCCGTGATGATGCGGGCTGGCGCATGGTGCTCGGCGCGCAAGCGGAGGATGAAACGGGGCACGTGGTGCTCTACCGCTCCACGGACTTGGCGCACTGGTCCTTTGAAGGCGCGCTCACGTTCGATACCAGCCAGGCCGAGCCGGGCCTGAGCCCGGACCTCATACCGGGCGGCTACATGTGGGAATGCCCCAACCTTGTGACGCTGCGTGACCGCGCTACGGGTGAGGACAAGGACGTCCTGGTCATCTGCCCTCAAGGTCTTGAGCCGGTGCTTGCCGACGGCTCTACGCACTACGCTTCCTCCGACCAGTGCGGCTACCTCGTGGGCCGACTCGATGGCACGGTCTTCCACGTGGAGCGTGGTTTCAGTGAGCTGGACTATGGCCACCAGTTCTACGCGCCACAGCTGGTGGAGAAGGACGGCGAAGCCATCATGCTGGGGTGGATGGGGTTGCCGGCGCAGGATGACACCCCGACCGTGGAAGAAGGGTGGGTCCACACGCTCACTCTGCCGCGGCGCGTGTGGTTGGAGGATGGATGGCTGCGCCAAGCTCCAGTCTGGGAGCTGCCGGAGAACGACTCGGTTGCAATGCTTCAGGCAGGCGAAGGCACGTACGCGCTTGTCGACGACTCCGGGGCCGAAGCCTTCCGCGTCACCTACGGCGGGGGAGAACTCCGCTTGGCTTGCGGCGGTGATGAGCGCGTCGTGCCGTGTCCGGCTGGTTCCCTGGAACTCATCGCGGATGGCTGCGCGGTGGAGGTCTTTGCGGGCGATGGGCGGATTGCGGGGGCGTCGGCGGTTTTTGGTGCCAGCGGCGCTCGCTGGAAGGGCTGGGAAGCCCGATAGGGTGTGAATCTTCCTATATTTGTGCCCGAATGCTTGGCTTTCTGTGGGGTGGTGTGTCTAATGGAAGGTGACACTACATAATTCATCTCACTCTAGGAGGCACGGCGGCATGGATCACTCACAAGTCGCGGAGCGAATCCTGAAAGCCATCGGCGGCGAAGACAACATCGTGGCGCTCGCGCACTGCGCCACCCGCCTGCGCATGGTGCTCAAAGACAGCAAGAAGGTCGACAAGGCTGCGCTGGAAAACGATCCGGACCTCAAGGGCATCTTTGAGGCCGGCGGTATGTTCCAGGTCATCGTTGGCCCGGGCGATGTCAACATCGTCTTCGACCAGCTCAACAAGATAACCACCAAGGACATCGCGGTCTCCACGGACAAGCTCAAGGACATCGCCGCCGATTCCGGCAACTGGTTCTCCCGCGCGGTGAAGGTCCTCGCGGATATCTTCGTGCCGCTCATCCCGATTCTGGTCGGTGGCGGTCTGCTCATGGCGCTCAATAACGTGCTTACCGTCAACGGCCTTTTTGGCGAGCAGTCAGTCATTGAGATGTTCCCGGCTATGGCCGATGCTGCCGGGCTTATTAACCTCTTGGCCTCCGCGCCGTTTGCGTTCTTGCCTATTTTGGTGGGCTTTACCGCCACCAAGCGTTTTGGCGGCAACGAGTTCCTCGGCGCCGGCATGGCTATGGCGATGGTGATGCCGGACTTGGTCAACGGTTACCAGGTAGCCGCGACCATCGAAGCGGGGGAGATGACCTACTGGAACATCTTCGGCCTCGACGTGGCCCAAGCCGGCTACCAAGGCTCCATCCTGCCCATCCTCGTCATCGCCTGGATTCTTGCCACGATTGAGAAGTTCCTGCACAAGCACCTCAAGGGCACGGTGGACTTCCTGCTTACCCCGCTGCTGACGTTGCTGGTGACGGGCTTTATCACCTTTATTGCGGTGGGTCCGGTGCTGCGCACCGCTGGCGACATGCTGGGTGCTGGCCTGAATGACCTCTACACGTTCGCCGGCCCGGTGGGCGGCTTCATCTTTGGTCTGTTCTACTCGCCGATTGTCATCACGGGTCTGCACCAGTCCTTCCCGCCGATCGAGACCATGCTGTGGAACGAGGGCGGCTCCTTCATCTTTGCGGTGGCTTCCGTGGCCAACATTGCCCAGGGTGGCGTGGCCCTGGCGGTCTACTTCCTGACCCGCTCTGAGAAGCTCAAGGGCCTGTCTGGTGCCTCGGGCGTATCCGCACTCTTCGGCATTACCGAGCCCGCCATCTTCGGTGTGAACCTGCGACTGCGCTGGCCGTTCTACATCGGTATGGGCGCGTCCGCGATTGCTGCGACGCTCATTGCGCTTTTCGACGTCAAAGCCACCGCCCTCGGCGCCGCCGGCTTCATCGGCTTCGTGTCCATGCGCCCCGAGGACTACACGCAGTTCTTCATTTGCGCCTTTACCTCTTTGTTCCTTTCCTTCGGCGTGGCCTTTGCTTATGGCCGTTACCTGATTGCCAAGAACGGTTCCATCGACCCGGATGAGACCGGTGCTGCCACTGGTGCCGGCGGCGCTGTGCCTGCTGCCACCGCGGACCCGAACGCCTATCGCGTGGCTTCCCCGCTGGCTGGTACTGCTATCGCTTTGGAGTCGGTCTCGGATCCGATGTTCGCGGCGGGCAAGCTAGGCGCCGGCGCGGCCGTCGAACCCTCCGAGGGGCGTCTGGTCTCCCCGATCGACGGTAAGGTCACCGTCACCTTCCCCTCCAAACACGCGTATGCCGTGCGCGGCAAGGACGCCGACGGCAACAACGTGGACATCCTCATGCACATCGGCTTCGATACCGTGAACCTGAAGGGCGAACACTTCACCTCGCACGTCTCCAAGGGCGATGAGGTGAAAGCCGGCGACCTCCTCTGCGAGTTCGACATTGATGCGATCAAGGCCGCCGACTACCCGGTGACCACGCCGGTCGTCGTGTCTAACTCGAAGAAGACGGGTCCGGTCCTCCCGGCCTACCACCCCGGAGAGGGCGTCTCCGTCGGCGATGCGCTTCTGACGGTGGACCCGAAGCCGGAACCGGCTGATGCTGCAACTGCCGCATCAGCCTCCAAGGCCTAGGGGTGCTTCAGTGGACAAGGCCTAGGGGCCCGTCCGCCGCTTCCATAAGTGCAGACCTGGAAGTGCAGACACGCTGGTCGTCGCCAAGCACTGCGCGTGCGCTTCACGACGCCACGCAGCACCTCTGCACTTTGAGGTCTGCACATTTGGGTTTGAGGGGATGAGAAGTGTCGTAGGTCGGGGAAGTGGTGCAGCGCGCGATTTGGGGAAACAGCGGCGAGCATGCTTGAATGTATGGGTTGCATATGGCCGGTCGGTGCAGCGCGATGCGTTTCCGAATCGCCGCACCGAGACCCTTCGACCGCTGTGAACAGCGAGTTCGTCGCACAGCCTGTGCCACGTAAGCAAGTAGACCAGGTGTGTCAAGGACGGAAATCTTGACGCACGTTAATCCAGGTCAGGAGACCCATAGTGATTCAGCAAGAATCGCGTCTGCGCGTCGCCGACAACTCCGGTGCACGAGAGATCCTCGTCATCCGCGTTCTCGGCGGCTCCGTTCGACGTTTCGCTGGCATTGGTGACATCGTCGTCGCCACTGTCAAGGAAGCCATCCCGGGTGGCAACGTGAAGGAAGGCGATGTCGTCAAGGCCGTCATCGTCCGTGCCAAGAAGGAGACCCGTCGTCCGGACGGCTCCTACATCGCATTCGATGAAAACGCCGCAGTTATTCTCAAGGGTGACAACGAGCCGCGCGGTACCCGCATCTTCGGCCCGGTTGCTCGCGAACTTCGTGACAAGCGCTTCATGAAGATCGTTTCTCTCGCACCGGAGGTGATCTAGTCTTATGAAGATTCATAAGGGCGATATGGTGATCGTTATTTCGGGCCCGGACAAGGGCGCGAAGGGCAAGGTCATCGAGGCATACCCGAAGCGCGACAAGGTCCTCGTTGAGGGCGTCAACCGCGTTAAGAAGCACGTTGCTAACTCCGCTACCGAGCGTGGCGCCGAGTCCGGCGGAATCGTTACCCAGGAAGCTCCGATCCACGTGTCCAACGTTGCGATCGTTGACTCCGAGGGCAACCCGACCCGCGTGGGCTACCGTTTCGACGAAAACGGCAAGAAGGTCCGCATCGCACGTAGCAACGGGAAGGACATCTAACATGAGCGAGAACTACACTCCGCGTCTGAAGACCCGCTACCGCGAGGAAATCAAGAAGGCTCTGAACGAAGAGTTCAAGTACGACAATGTGATGCAGATTCCGGGCGTCACCAAGGTCGTTGTCAACATGGGTGTGGGCGACGCTGCCCGCGACTCCAAGATGATCAACGGTGCTCTCGAGGACCTTACCGCTATCACCGGCCAGAAGCCGCAGGTGCGCCGCGCTAAGAAGTCCATCGCTAACTTCAAGCTCCGTGAGGGCATGCCCATCGGTGCACGCGTTACCCTGCGCGGCGACCGTATGTGGGAGTTCCTGGACCGCCTGCTGACCATCGCGCTGCCGCGTATTCGCGACTTCCGCGGTCTCTCCGACCAGCAGTTCGACGGCCACGGCAACTACACCTTCGGCCTCACCGAGCAGACCATGTTCTACGAGATCGACATCGACAAGGTGGACCGCCCGCGTGGTATGGACATCACCGTCGTGACCTCCGCTACCAACGACGAGGAGGGCCGCAAGCTCCTGCGCGAGCTCGGCTTCCCGTTCAAGTAACGTAGCGAATTCTTCCGCCTAATACATAGGTGAAGAGCATCCCCGGTACTCCGTAAGGAGGCCGGGGATTTTTGCGCTTGCATGCCTTTTGGGTCAGGACGGAGATATTGCGTTCTAGGGGCAAGGCAGAGTCATCGCTTCCTATGAGGTTCGAACAAGCGGGGAGTAAACTACTGGCGTCTGCGAACTAACGATTCCCCTGAGGTGAATGATGTCCCTGAATGATGCTTCGGCAGCCGCGGTAAAGAAAAAGGTTGCGTTGCTCGACGAGTCCTTTGGCCGGTTCGCTGTGCGCTCCACCCTGGCGGGTGTGTACCTCGCCATCGGTACGGCGTTTGCTGCGGTGATGGGGATGGGCGTCGAGAAGCATGTGGAAGGCCTGGGCTCGCTGGTCTTTGCCTGCCTGTTCGGCTTGGGCCTTTTTGCCATCGTCCTTCTTGGCGCGGAGCTGGCTACCGGCAACATGATGTACATGGTCTATGGTGCCGTGACTAAGCAGGTGGGTTGGGGCAAGGGCCTGTGGCTGCTCGTGGTGACGACGCTGTTCAACCTGGTTGGTGCCGCCTTGTTCGCTGCGGCCATGGGAATGTCCGCCAAGCTGGGCGGAATCGATCCGAACCATCTCATTGCCAACCTCGCGATGGGCAAGCTCATCAAGGGCCCCGGCGGACTGCTGGTGGAGGCCATGCTGGCCAACTTCGTGGTCAACATGGCTATCGTCGGCGCGGTCTTTGCCAAGGATGTGGTGTCCAAGTTCTTCGTCATCGTGCCGATCATCGCCTGCTTTGTGGGCCTGGGCCTGGAGCACGTTATCGCCAACTTCTGCCTGATGACCTTGACCTTCTTCTGTGCGAGCCCGCTGCCTGAGGGGTTTACTCTCGGTGCGGTCCTGGCCAACTGGTCCATCGTGTGGGTGGGAAACCTCATCGGCGGCGGCTTCCTTATTGGCGGCGTGTACGCCTGGCTTAACTCTGGCCCGGAAGCGTACCGCGATTAAGTTCGCCCGAGTAGAGGTTGAAGCGGTCGCCGCGCGCGAAGCCAACCAGCGCCATGCCGGTCTCCCGGGCGGTTTCCACGGCTAGGGAGGAAGCGGCGGAGACCGCAACGAGCATGCCGAAGCCGGCCATGGCAGCTTTGTTGACCAGCTCGAAGCTCGCACGCGAGCTCATCACCAGGATGAGGTCGGAGGCGGGGAGCATGCCTTCCATGAGCAGGTGGCCAATGACCTTGTCGGCCGCGTTGTGGCGGCCCACGTCCTCGCGGACGACGACGGGCTCGCCGTCGAGAGTAAAGGCCCCAGCGGCGTGAATGCCGCCAGTCTTGCGGAACTGTTTCTGCTCCCGCTTGAGGGCCTCGGGCAGCTTGGCGACGATCCCCGGATCCACCGGCACCCGCGGAATCTCGTAGCGGCTCTGCTTCATCAGCGCCTCGATGGAGGAGGTGCCGCACACCCCGCAGGCGGATGTGGTGGTGGTCAGGCGCAGATCAGCCAGCGTGATGGCGTGCGGGTTAGCCAGCTCCACATCGAGCAGATTATAGGGGTTGCGCCCGTCCACCGAGGCGCCAGCGCAATAGCGGGCCTCCCGGACATCGCTGACCTTCTCGATGTGTCCTTCGGAATGAAGAAAACCATGCGCTAGCTCGACGTCGTGTCCCGGCGTGCGCATCGTCGTCGTCAGCGTCTGCCCGCCCACGCGGATCTCCAGCGGCTCTTCGCCGGCGACGGTATCGCCGCGGGTATCTACCTGGGTGACCTGCCCGTTCTCATCGAGGCGCACCTTGGTTACGGCAAAGGTGGCGTTGATGCGCCCGCTCATCGGTTAAGGGCCTCCTTCAATGTGGCGATGTGAGCGCGGGCCTCCTCTGTGTCCTTAGACGCTAGGCCCACCAGGTAGGCCGTTAGGGGAGCGGCCGGCCGGGACTGGGTGTGGGCAACATCCTTGGTCAGATCCAGCAACTCCGTGACGAGGGCGGTGGCGTCGGTCGGGGAGACGTCGAGAAGCTCGGCGGCCTCCTGGAGCCATTGGTGGGCGGTGCGGATGGGGTCGGGTGTTTCACTCATGACTTCTCATGCTAACGCGTTTTGGAAAACAGCATGTCAACGGGTAGAGTAAGCCGACGGACTTGCATTTTTCCACTCCTGCGCCACGAAAACAGCGCAGGAGGTGCGGAAACGTGCCAAGCCGGAAGAATTGAACACATCTACTTTGTTGTAGGCCCCTCGCCGTAGATAGCGGACCGTTGTCTGTATCAAAGGGTGGCGAGCGCCTCGCGGTATTGACCGCGGGGAGCGTGAGTAGCCCGAAATCACACGGAAAACGCTTTGGTGAGCATTACGGGAACCGCAACGAGAAAGGTTACAGGTCACTCATATGACTATGACTGATCCTATTGCCGACATGCTGTCGCGCGTGCGCAACGCATCTAATGCGCACCACGACGTCGTGTCGATGCCGACCTCCAAGATCAAGGCGAACATCGCTGAGATCTTGAAGCAGGAAGGCTACATCGCTGACTACTCCGTCGAGGGCCACGAGCTGACCCTCGAGCTTAAGTACAACAACCGTGAGCGTTCCCTCTCGGGTCTGCGTCGCGTGTCTAAGCCGGGTCTGCGTGTGTACGCAAAGTCCACCGAACTGCCGCAGGTTCTGGGCGGCCTGGGCGTGGCCATCATTTCCACGTCTCAGGGTCTGCTTACCGACCGTCAGGCTCAGGAGAAGGGTGTAGGCGGAGAAGTTCTCGCCTACGTCTGGTAAGGGAGGATTGACACATGTCTCGTATCGGTCTAGCACCTATCGCCGTCCCGAAGGGCGTCGAGATCACCATCAACGGCCAGGTTGTCAACGTTAAGGGTTCCAAGGGCACCCTCGAGGTTGAGCTGCCGGAGCCGATCACCGCAGCCGTCGAGGACGATGAGATCAAGGTCTCCCGTCCGGATGACGACCGCAAGAACCGCGCCCTGCACGGTCTATCCCGCTCCCTGGTCAACAACGCCGTTGTTGGCGTGACCGAGGGCTACACCAAGAAGATGGAAATCTTCGGTGTCGGTTACCGTGTCCAGCAGAAGGGCAAGGACCTGGAGTTTTCTCTGGGCTACTCCCACCCGATCCTCATCGAGGCTCCGGAGGGCATCACCTTCGCTGTGGATGGCGCAACCAAGCTCTCCGTATCTGGTATTGACAAGCAACTGGTTGGACAGGTCGCCGCGTACATCCGCCGCCTGCGTAAGGACGATCCTTACAAGGGCAAGGGTATTCGCTACGACGGCGAGCAGGTCCGCCGCAAGGTCGGAAAGACGGGTAAGTAAGCAATGGCTAACACTGAAAACGCAAAGCGCACCCCGGTTGGCAAGGACATTTCCTCGCGTCGTCGTGAAGCACGCGCGCGCCGCCACTTCCGCATCCGTAAGACCCTCCGCGGCACCCCTGAGGCACCGCGTCTGGTCGTTCACCGCTCCTCCCGCCACATGCACGTCCAGGTCATCGACGACCTGGCCGGCCACACCCTGGCTGCAGCTTCCTCCATGGAAGCCGACGTGCGTGCACTCGAGGGCGATAAGAAGGCCAAGGCTGCCAAGGTAGGCCAGCTCATCGCTGAGCGCGCCAAGGCTGCTGGCATCGAGCAGGTCGTCTTCGACCGTGCAGGCTACAAGTACCACGGCCGCGTTGCTGCGCTGGCCGACGCCGCTCGCGAAGGTGGTCTGCAGTTCTAATGATTAAGGCATACGGAAACATCAACGGAAGGAACGCCTAATGTCGGACCGTGAACAGCGTGACGGCGGACGCTCCGCCGAGAACAACAACGACCGCAAGGGTCGCAACAACGGCCGTCGTAACGACCGCCGCAACCAGCAGGACAACGAACGCGATAAGTACATCGAGCGCGTTGTGACCATCAACCGCGTCGCTAAGACCGTTAAGGGTGGCCGCAACATGTCCTTCACCGCTCTCGTCGTCGTTGGCGACGGCCAGGGCATGGTGGGCGTCGGCTACGGCAAGGCCAAGGAAGTCCCGGCCGCAATCCAGAAGGGTGCAGAAGAGGCTCGCAAGAACTTCTTCCGCGTCCCGATGATTGCTGGCACCATTACCCACCCGGTTGAGGGTCGCGACGCAGCTGGCATCGTCATGATGAAGCCGGCCGCTCCGGGTACCGGTGTCATCGCCGGCGGTGCTGCTCGTCCGGTGCTTGAGTGCGCTGGCGTGCAGGACATTCTGTCGAAGTCCCTGGGCTCCGACAACGCTCTCAACGTCGTCCGCGCTACCGTGGACGGCCTCAAGCAGCTGGTTCGTCCGGAGGAAGTTGCCGCACGTCGTGGCAAGTCCCTCGAGGACGTCGCACCGGCCCAGATGCTGCGCAAGCGCGCAGGTCAGGAGGCATAAGCAATGGCTCTGAAGATTACTCAGGTAAAGGGCCTTGTGGGCACCAAGCCGAACCACCGCGCAAACATGGAGTCGCTTGGTCTCAAGCGCATCGGTCACTCTGTAGTTAAGCAGGACACCCCGATCATCCGCGGTATGGTTCACAAGGTGCGTCACCTGGTCACCGTCGAAGAAGTGGCAGGGGAGTAAACTATGGCTGATATCATCAAGCTCCACGACCTGCGCCCGGCCGCAGGCTCCAATAAGCCCAAGACCCGCGTCGGCCGCGGTGAGGCATCCAAGGGTAAGACCGCTGGTCGCGGTACCAAGGGCACCGGTGCTCGTAAGCAGGTTTCCGCTGCTTTCGAGGGTGGCCAGATGCCGATCCATATGCGTCTGCCGAAGCTCAAGGGCTTCAAGAACCCGAACCACGTTGAGTACCAGGTAGTCAACGTTGCTGACCTCGCAGAGGCTTTCGCTAACGGTGGCGACGTCACCGTTGCGGACATCGTCGCTGCTGGCCTGGTTCGCAAGAACCAGCCGGTCAAGGTTCTGGGCAACGGCGACATCAACGTTAAGTTGAACGTCACCGCTGACAAGTTCTCCAAGTCTGCTGTCGAGAAGATCGAGGCTGCTGGCGGCACCGCCACCGCAACCAAGTAATTCTCTTACAGGCTCTGTGAGAGCCACTGCCCTCCCGGGCGCCACCTTTCGGTGGCCTTCGGGAGGGCTTTGGTGTTTTCGGGCTACGCCAGCAGGGCACAAAGGGCATTAGTACCTTTTGAGGGGAACCTTATGGTCTAAATGTTATGTGATGACCTGGGGGTTTACCCCGCGAGCCCCGCAAAAGGCATTAGTACCTTTTGAGGGGAACCTTATGGTCCAGATGTTATGCGATGACCAGGGCTTTGGCTGCGGGAGGCCCGCAAAAGGCATCTCTCAAAAGGTATTAATGCCTTTTGAGAGGAACCTTATGGTGAGAAATTAATGCGGGCCTAGTTGGTTGCATAAGGCGCGGCGGTGATGCTGAGGCACAGTATGCCGTGGTGATGCTGAGGCACAGCGTGCGGTGGGGCCGTTAGGCGTCGTTGACCGTCTTCTCGTAGAGGCCCGGGAAGCGATCATCAGGGTCGGTCACGGCCTTGATGCGCTCCGGCAGGTCGCCGCCGTAGAGCTCGGCAAATTCTTCGGGGGAGTAGAAGGCCTCTGAGTACAGGGATTTATGTCCGCCGAGTTCGCTGACCTTGGCCTCGATGAGGCGGTTAAAGGCGCCATTGCCAGGGGCCGAGGGATCGACGTGATTGCCCTCCACGCCGGACCAAAAACCGACGTTGATCCAGGTCTGTCCTGGGCGCAGGGGGTAGAGCGGCCACGGGGCCGGGGAATCGGCGGCAAGCGAGCCGGTACCGATGAGGTCCTCCACGCCCTCCCGCAGCCGAATCGGGCACAACCACACCGGCTGGATATCGGAGGCTTGGAAGAACCAATCCAAGAATTCCGGCAGATTGTCCGGTGTGACCTCGATGTCCTGGACCACGCGCTCGCCGCGGGGCAGACCCTTCGGCTTCTTGATGAAGTTGTACTCCAGCTCGTACTTGCGGTCTAGGCGCACGAGCTTCCAGTAGAAGGAACTGCGGCGCAGCTGTCGCGGCCACACCTTGCGCACGCGCGGATTCTGCGCGCCGAACGCGCGGGAGCACCAGAACCAATCCGTATCCCAGCGCCAGATATAGTCGCGCACCGTGAGGCGGTCGCGGCGGATCCCGCTCTGGTGCTGGAGGCTGCGATAAAAGATTTTCTCCCGCGTGTAATCCGAGGTTGGCCCTTCCTCATCCGTAAAACGGGCCATGACGAGGTATGACTCTTCCGGTGAGAAGACCACGCCATCGAGGCCGTGGACCTCGACGTCGTCGTAGGTGCGGGTGAGGGAGACGTCGTCAAGCGCGTGCGTGAGTGAGTTGAAGTCGTTGAAGCGCACCTGACGCAGCTCCACGTAGGGCTTGACCGCGCGCAGCTCAATCTTGAGGCGCACCGCATAGCCCAAGGAACCATAGGAGTTGGGGAAAAGGCGGAAGAGATCGACGTTCTCCTCGCGTGAGCACGTCACAATATCCCCGGTGCCGGTCAGGATATCCATCTCCAGGACGGATTCGTGGGGAAGGCCGTCGCGGAAACTCGTGGACTCGACTCCCATGCCCGTCACGGCGCCGCCCAGCGTAATGGTCTTGAGCTGCGGCACCACGAAGGGCATGAGCCCGTGCGGTAGGGTGGCGTCGACAAGGTCCTCGTAGGTGCACATGCCCTGGACCTCGGCGGTCTGCGCAATCGGATCGACCTCAATGACCCCACCCAGGCCGGACACATCGAGGCCCGCCTGCTGCTCGCTGCGCCCGCGGAAGAGGTTCGAGGTTTTCTTGGCCAAACGTACGCGCTTATCCTTCGGCACCGCGTGGAAGCTGCGCAACAGCTTCTCGACGCCCTCCTCGTGCGCCTTCCAACCCACCGGCGGGACTTCGATTGCGTCGACGCTGCGATGATTGCGGATGAGATCGATTAACATGGAACTCCTTCAAGATTTAGAAGCGCGAATCTTCCCACCAGCGGCGCTCGGGCACGCCGGCGCGGGAGCCAGCATCGCCCAGTTTGACGCCCAAGAAGTGGTACAGGTTGATGATGTTGTGCTCGAAGCCCCACTCGGAGCCGGCCATGTAGATGGCCCACAGGCGGGCAGTGGGAAGGCCCACTAGCGAGCAGGCCTCCTCCCAGTTCTCCTTGAGGTTTTCGCACCAATCATGCAGCGTGCGCATGTAGTCGAAGCGGAGGGATTCCGTGTGGACGACTTCGAAACCGGCATCCTGCATGCACTTGGTAATGGTGCCGGAGCCGGAGAGCTCGCCATCGGGGAAGATGTAGCGGTCGATGAACCCGCCCTTCGGCGTCTTGTGGTTATCCGGGTAGGTGATGCAGTGGTTGAGCATGAGGCCGCCCGGCTTGAGCTTGCCGTGGAGGAAGCTGAAGAAGTCCGGGTAGTTCTTGACCCCGATGTGCTCGAGCAACCCGATGGCGGAGATGGCGTCGAAGCCTTCCTCGGTGACGTCGCGATAGTCCAGGAAGCGGATCTCCGCGAGATCTTCTAGGCCCTCCTCCTTGATCTTGGCCTGGCCCCACTCTGCCTGTTCCTTGGAGAGAGTGACTCCCAAGGACTTCACGCCGCGCTTGGCCGCGTAGCGCACCATGCCGCCCCAGCCGCAGCCGACGTCCAAGTGGCGGTCGCCTTCCTTGAGCCGCAGCTTGTCGAAGATGAGGCGGTACTTGTTTTCCTGGGCCTCGTCGAGCGTGGCGTCAGGGGAGGGGTAGTAGGCGCAGGTGTACGTCATCGAGTCGCCGAGGAAGAGCTCGTAGAAGTCGTTGCCCACGTCATAGTGATCGGAGATGACTTCCGCGTCGCGCTCCTTGGAGTGTTTGGATAGACCCTCGTGGAGCTTGCGGCGCAGCCACGAGGCACGCTCGACATCCGGGACCGGCTGGATTTGAAAAGCACCCATCGAAGCCAAGGAACGCGCGACGCGAGCAAGGGTTTTCGCGTCTGGGCGGGAGAACGTGTCATACATTGCGTGCAGCGTGTCGAAGATGCCGTAGGGGTGCGCCGGGTGTTCCCCCTCGACGGTGATGCCGTCGGTAACGTAGGCGCGGGCGAAGCCTACATCGCCCGGGTGTGTGGCGATGTAGGCCAGGCCCTGCAGGTTATTGATTCTGACGGTGAACTGCGCGTCGGCTGGGCCGGTTGCGGAACCGTCGAAAGCTTCCCAGCGGAAGGGGTTGGGGCTGGGAACGAAGGTATCGATGATCTCAGCCACGGTCATTGGGGAGAATCGCTTACTCATAAAACTACATACTACTTTCGGATTAAGGTTAGGCAGATAGAAGACGGCCATACTCTGTGGCGCCCCGGGGCGCTGCTTGAGAGGTCGAAAAGACGTAGAAATGTTGTAAGGACATTGCCTTAGGGCAACACGGACCATGGTAGGCCTCATGCGTCGATGGCGCTAAGGGGGAAACTAATCCGAGAAGGATAAGCCTGGTTTTCGCGGGGCCAATGTGGCGAAAGGGGGTGGGGCTGGTAGGGTAATGGGGTCAAAACTGTCCAACCGTTCCTATGAAGGACCTTAAGAAGGTTCTTAACTTTTGGGAACAGATGAGATCCACCCCCGTGCGCGGCGAATTCGAACCGCACAGCAAGCGCGGTAGGCCAGGAGGATTGAGTAGTGTCCGCCATTTTGCAGGCTTTCAAAGATGCCGACCTGCGGAAGAAGATCATCTTCACGCTCGTGATGATTATTCTCTACCGTGTTGGCGCGCAGATCCCGTCGCCGGGCGTTGATTACGCCACCATCGCCGGTCGCCTTCGTGACCTTACGGAGGAGTCCGGAAACCTGTACTCGGTGATCAACCTGTTCTCCGGTGGTGCGCTGCTGCAGCTGTCGATCTTCGCCATCGGCATCATGCCGTACATTACGGCGTCCATTATCGTGCAGCTGCTCACCGTGGTTATTCCGCACTTCGAGCAGTTGAAGAAGGAGGGGCAGTCCGGTCAGGCGAAGATGACGCAATACACGCGTTACCTCACCCTCGCGCTGGCCCTGCTGCAGTCCGCGGGCATTGTGGCCTTGGCGGACCGCGAGCAGCTCCTGGGTCAGGGCGTGCGCGTCTTGGCGGAGGACCGTAACTTCTTCACCCTCGTCGTGCTCGTTATCACCATGACCTCTGGTGCGATCCTGGTGATGTGGATGGGTGAGCTGATTACGGAGAAGGGAATCGGCAACGGCATGTCGCTGCTGATTTTCGCCGGTATTGCTACCCGCCTTCCTACCGACGGCGTCAACATCTTCCAGAACAATGGTGGTCTGGTCTTCGCCATGGTTCTCACGGGCCTCATCGTTCTCGTCGCGGGCATTACCTTCATCGAGCAGGGCCAGCGCCGTATCCCGGTGCAGTACGCCAAGCGCATGGTGGGCCGCCGCCAGTACGGTGGTTCTTCAACCTACCTGCCGCTGAAGGTCAACCAGGCCGGCGTTATCCCGGTCATCTTCGCCTCCTCGCTGATCTACATGCCGGTGCTCATCACCCAGATCGTCAACTCCGGCTCCCCGGGTGTCTCCGATAACTGGTGGCAGCGCAACGTCATTGCTCACCTGCAAGCACCGAGCTCCTGGCAGTACATCGTCCTCTACTTTGTGCTCACCATCTTCTTCTCCTACTTCTACGTATCGGTTCAGTACGACCCCGCGGAACAGGCCGACAACATGAAGAAGTATGGTGGATTCATCCCGGGTATCCGCCCGGGCCGACCGACCGCCGAGTACCTAGGCTTCGTGATGAACCGCCTGCTCTTCGTCGGTTCGATCTACCTGGCGCTCATCGCTGTTCTGCCGAATATCCTCTTGGACCTCGGCGTGGGCACCGCAGGTGCCAGCGGCACCTCCGCCTTCGGTGGTACTGCCATCCTCATTATGGTCTCGGTGGCCCTGACCACGGTCAAGCAAATCGAGTCCCAACTTCTACAATCCAACTACGAAGGACTGCTTAAGTAATGCGTTACGTACTCCTTGGCCCTCCCGGTGCCGGCAAGGGCACCCAAGCCGCCCTCCTCAGCGAGAAGCTCGGTGTCCCGCACATCTCCACCGGTGACCTTTTCCGCGCCAACATTGGTGAGGGCACCCCGCTCGGCGTTGAGGCCAAGTCTTACATCGACGCCGGCAAGCTGGTGCCGACTGACGTCACCGCTCGCATGGTAGAGGACCGCCTTAACCAGGATGACGCCAAGGAAGGTTTCCTCCTCGACGGCTTCCCGCGCACCGTGGAGCAGGCCGACATCCTGGCGAAGCTCCTTGACGACAAGGGCCTCAAGCTGGATGGCGTGCTGAACTTTGAGGTGTCCGAGGACGTCGTTGTCGAGCGTATGCTCGCCCGCGGCCGCGCAGACGACACCGAGGAGACCATCCGCACCCGCCTAGGCGTCTACCGCGAGGAGACCTTCCCGCTCATCGAGCACTACGGCGACGCCATCATCTCCGTGAAGGCTGAGGGGTCCGTTGAGGAGATCAACGAGCGCACCCTGAAGGCCATGGGCAAGTAATCTGCCTTTTTAAGCCATGGCTTTTCGACGACGCACTAAGATCATCCCCGCCCGCACCCCAGGAGAGCTCGATGCCATGCAGGCGGCCGGCGAGATCGTCGGCCGCGCCTTGCAGGCGGTACGCTCCGCCGCCGCGGTGGGCGTGAGCACGCTGGAACTCGATGAGGTGGCCGAGCAGACCATCCGCGATGCCGGTGCCGTGCCCACCTTCAAGGGTTACGGCGGGTTCCCGGGTTCCATCTGCGCCTCCGTGAACGACGTCATCGTCCACGGCATCCCGAGTAAGGACATGCTGCTGGCTGAGGGGGACCTTGTTTCCATCGACTGTGGTGCCACCCTCGACGGCTGGGTGGGGGATAGTGCGTGGACGTTTGGCGTCGGCAAACCCAGCGCCGAAGCGCAGGCGCTGAGCGACGCCACCGAATGGGTCCTCCATGAGGGCCTCAAGGCGATGGTTCCGGGCAACCGGCTGACCGACGTCTCCGCTGCCCTCGAGCAGGCGACTTACCGCGCCGAGGATAAGTTCGGCGTCGATCTCTTTATCGTCGATGGCTACGGCGGCCACGGCATCGGCCGGGAGATGCACGAGGAGCCCTACTTGGCCAACGAAGGCAAGGCAGGGCGCGGTCCCCTCATCCAGGAAGGTTCCGTGTTGGCCATCGAGCCGATGCTGACCCTGGGTACTGAGGACAGCGAGGTCTTAGAGGATGACTGGACCGTGGTAACCCTCGATGGCTCGTGGTCGGCGCACTGGGAGCACACCGTCGCGGCGACGGAGAATGGTCCCCGAATCCTGACCCCGCGCTACTAAAACACGTCTTTCGGGTAGGAAATCATGGTCGGAAGGTTTATACTTCTTGCCATGTCTAAAATTCGCTCCCGCGCTGGTGCTCGCTCCCTACGCCGAGCCACCGCAATCGGCCTTCTGACCGCTACTCTCTCGGTCGCCCCGGCCGCACATGCACAGACGGTCCCCTCTATTGATTCCCTGTCCTCCAACGTCCAGTCCCAGCTTGATGAGTTCGCTGGCCAGACCCGTGAGAACGCGTGGGCTAGCCGCAACCAAATGCTGGAAGCGCTGCAGAATGTTAACCCGCAGGCAGTCGATGCTCTTCGCCCAGTAATCGATGGCGCTATTGAGCTCGTCTTCCCGGGCCTCATCGAGCAGAAGAACGCGGAGATTCGCGCTGCTCGTGAAGCTGAGGAGCGCGCCCACGCTGAGCAGATTGCTCGCGAGAAGGCCGCCGCTGAGGAAGCCGCGCGCAAGGCTGAGGCTGAGCGTCAGGCGCAGCGCTTCGATGTTGGCCCGTGCCCGGCAGATGCGCGTATCTGCGTGGACCGCGATGGCCGCCGTACCTGGCTGCAGGACGGCAACGGCAACGTCACCTACGTTGCGCAGGGCATGTCCACCGGTAAGCCGGGTGAGGAAACCCCGGCCGGCACGTACTACATCAACCGTAAGGTGAAGGACGAGATCTCGTGGGAATTCGGTAACGCACCGATGCCTTACGCAATGTACTTCACGAACAACGGCCACGCCTTCCACGAGGGCTCCCCGGCCTACCAGTCCAATGGCTGCGTGCGCCTGACCCACCAGGATGCCGTGCGCTACTGGAATGATGTGCCGATGGGCTCCAAGGTCTTCATCTACTAGGACGTAGCGGTGGGCAAGCCACCGCTAGACACCATTTGCCTCCCGCGCTTTAGTGCGACGGGAGGTTTCTGTATTTGGAAAACCCGTTCTCGCAGCGTATGCTTTAGTGCTGGTGTCTGTACGCAGCCGGATTGGCTGCTGAGGACACCAGGCAGTAGACACCAAACATGCAGGTGGAGGCGTCGCCAAGCGTGGCGAAAAGAACTCCATCAGAAAAGTAGAGGTTATGGCTAAGGAAGGCGCAATCGAGGTTGAGGGTCGCATCGTCGAACCCCTGCCCAACGCAATGTTCCGCGTCGAGCTCGACAACGGGCACAAGGTTCTTGCCCACATCTCGGGCAAGATGCGTCAGCACTACATCCGCATCCTCCCAGAGGATCGCGTTGTTGTGGAGCTGTCTCCTTATGACCTGACCCGCGGACGCATCGTCTACCGCTACAAGTAAAGACTGTAAGCCTCCTCACCCACGGGACGCGCCCTTCGTGCGTCCTTTTTTACCTCAGGCTGCGATGGCCTGAGCCCACGCTGCTAAGCATGCCCACAGTTTCCCCGGCACGGCCCGGGTCGAAGCGTATGCGTGGCGGGGGACGGATGAGGAGAAAACCATCGTAACAACCCGAAAGGACTAGCCATATGGCACGTCTAGCTGGTGTTGACCTCCCGCGCAACAAGCGCATGGAGGTTGCTCTCACCTACATCTACGGCATCGGGCCTTCCCGTGCCAAGGAACTGCTGGAAAAGACCGGCATTTCTCCCGACCTGCGCACCGACAACCTCGACGACGATCAGCTGTCGGCGCTGCGTGACGTCATTGAAGCTACCTGGAAGGTCGAGGGTGACCTCCGCCGCCAGGTTCAGGCTGACATTCGTCGCAAGATTGAAATCGGTTGCTACCAGGGCATCCGCCACCGCCGTGGTCTGCCCGTTCGTGGTCAGCGCACCAAGACCAACGCTCGTACGCGCAAGGGTCCGAAGAAGACGATCGCAGGAAAGAAGAAGTAAAACATGCCACCCAAGACTCGTTCCGGCGCGCGCCGTGGTGGTCGTCGCGTCGTAAAGAAGAACGTGGCCGCTGGCCACGCATACATCAAGTCCACCTTCAACAACACCATCGTGTCCATCACGGACCCGCACGGTGCTGTCATCTCCTGGGCATCCTCCGGCCACGTCGGCTTCAAGGGTTCCCGTAAGTCCACCCCGTTCGCAGCGCAGATGGCTGCTGAGAACGCGGCCCGCAAGGCCATGGACCACGGTATGAAGAAGGTTGACGTTTTCGTCAAGGGTCCGGGCTCCGGCCGCGAGACCGCCATCCGTTCCCTGCAGGCTGCA
Organism: Corynebacterium sp. HMSC074A09; assembly: GCF_001811545.1. Lineage (NCBI taxonomy): Bacteria > Bacillati > Actinomycetota > Actinomycetes > Mycobacteriales > Corynebacteriaceae > Corynebacterium > Corynebacterium sp. HMSC074A09. The sequence continues at coordinate 41,832 of NZ_KV805150.1, forward strand.
GGCCTCGAGGTTTCCTCGATCACGGATGCCACCCCACAGCCGCACAACGGCTGCCGTCCGACCAAGCGCCGCAAGGTTTAAGGGAAAGGAAGAGGTAAGAAAATGGCTCGTTATACTGGCCCCGCTACCCGCGTATCCCGCCGTCTGCGCGTCGACCTGGTCGGCGGCGACATGGCATTTGAGCGTCGCCCGTACCCTCCGGGACAGGCTGGCCGCAACCGCATCAAGGAATCTGAGTACCTGCTGCAGCTCCAGGAGAAGCAGAAGGCCAAGTACACCTACGGTGTGCTGGAGCGTCAGTTCCGCCGCTACTACGCCGAGGCTAACCGCCTTCCGGGCAAGACCGGTGACAACCTCGTCGTTTTGCTCGAGTCCCGTCTCGACAACGTGATCTACCGCGCAGGTCTGGCCAACACCCGCCGCCAGGCTCGCCAGCTTGTCTCCCACGGTCACTTCACCGTGAACGGCAAGAAGATCAACGTTCCTTCCTTCCGCGTTACGCAGTACGACATCATCGATGTTCGTGAGCGTTCCCAGAAGATGGAATGGTTCGAAGAGGCTCAGGACCGCCTGGTTGACGCCAACGTTCCGGCGTGGCTGCAGGTCGTTCCGGACACCCTGCGCATCCTCGTGCACCAGCTGCCCGAGCGCGCTCAGATCGACGTTCCGCTGCAAGAGCAGCTCATCGTCGAGCTTTACTCGAAGTAATCCTTCGACACTTTCATCTTTACCCCTTCTACCGGCGTCAAATAGCGGGCGCCGACAAGGAGAAACTCCATGCTTATTTCCCAGCGTCCTCAGCTCACCGAGGAATTCATCGACTCGTCTCGCTCTAAGTTCGTTATCGAGCCGCTCGAGCCGGGCTTCGGTTACACCCTCGGTAACTCGCTTCGTCGCACGCTGCTTTCGTCCATCCCGGGCGCGGCAGTAACCTCCATCAAGATTGACGGTGTGCTCCACGAGTTCACCACCATCAATGGTGTGAAGGAAGACGTTTCCGAAATCATCCTTAACGTCAAGGGTCTGGTTCTGTCTTCCGACTCCGTCGAGCCGGTGGTCATGTACCTGAGCAAGGAAGGCCCGGGTGAGGTCACTGCAGGCGATATCCAGCCGCCGGCCGGCGTGGAGATCCACAACTCGGATCTGCACATCGCATCGCTGAATGAGTCCGCCAAGCTGGAGATGGAACTCGTCGTCGAGCGCGGCCGTGGCTACGTCCCGGCTGCCGCCACCTCGGGAGAAATCGGCCGCATTCCGGTCGACCAGATTTACTCCCCGGTGCTGAAGGTCTCTTACAAGGTCGAAGCTACTCGTGTTGAGCAGCGCACTGACTTTGACAAGCTGATCATCGACGTCGAGACTAAGAACTCGATTTCCGCACGCGACGCCCTGGCTTCCGCCGGCGGCACCCTGGTCGAGCTCTTCGGCCTGGCTCGCGAGCTGAACACCGCTGCTGAGGGCATTGAGATTGGCCCGTCCCCGCAGGAGACGGAGTACATCGCCGCCTACAGCATGCCGATCGAGGATCTGAACTTCTCCGTCCGCTCCTACAACTGCCTGAAGCGTCAGGAGATCCACACCGTCGGTGAGCTCGCTGAGTGCACCGAATCGGACCTGCTGGATATCCGCAACTTCGGTCAGAAGTCGATCAACGAGGTAAAGATCAAGCTGGCTAACCTGGGCCTGGCCCTCAAGGACACCCCTGAGGACTTCGACCCGACCCAGCTCGAAGGCTACGACGCAGAGACCGGCGACTTCAAGGACCCGGCTTCCGACGATTCCGAGTAAAGAATTCCACTGAATCGTGACGGCGCGGCTTTTTGCGCCCCGTCGCGCGCTCAATTAATCCGCACACGAGGAGTACATAATGCCTACCCCCAAGAAGGGTCCGCGTCTCGGCGGCTCCGCCAGCCAGCAGAAGCACCTGCTGAGCAACATGGCAGCGAGCCTGTTCGAGCACGGCGCAATCAAGACCACCGACGCTAAGGCGAAGCTGCTTCGTCCTTACGCCGAGAAGATCATCACCAAGGCGAAGGCCGGCACCGTTGCTGACCGTCGCGCAGTTCTCAAGCTCATCCCGCACAAGGATGTTGTTGCCTACCTCTTCGACGAGCTGGCACCGAAGTTTGAGAACCGTGAGGGTGGCTACACCCGCATCATCAAGCTGGACAACCGCTCCGGCGACAACGCCCCGATGTCCCAGATCTCCCTCGTTCTCGAGGAGACCGTGACCTCTGAGGCTAACCGCGCTACCCGCGCTGCTGCTTCCAAGCAGGCCGAGGAAGCTAAGGCTGAAGAGGCTGAGGCTGAGTCCGCTGAGGCTACCGAGGCTGAGGCTGAGGCTGAGGAGACCACCGAGGAGAAGTAATTCTTCTGAGGTCTAGGCAAGGCCCGCGCTCACCACTGCGGTGGGGCGCGGGCCTTTGTCGTTTTCTCCGCGCCACGGCGCAGAGAGGGGAGCCGTGCTCTGGATGAAGTACCGTTTTAACAAATAAGGGTCCAAGAATTGCACTTTTCAGGCCACTATTTGTTAAAACGGACCATCGACGTAGTCCCCACGGCAGATCGAGCGCACGGTATCATCAACCCCCATGAGTGATAGCGTTCGCCTGCGACTGGACTTGGCCTATGACGGCACCGACTTCCACGGGTGGGCCCGTCAAAAGGACGGCCTTCGCACGGTGCAGCAGACCATCGAGGAGAAGCTGGCTATGGTCTTGCGCCACCCGGTGGAGCTCACGGTGGCTGGGCGCACCGACGCGGGCGTGCATGCCAGCGGTCAGGTGGCGCACTTCGACACCACTCGCGCCGCACTAAGTCAGCGCAGCATTGATGGCGATCCCGCCAAACTGGTCCGGCGCTTGGCCAAGCTGCTGCCCGTCGACGTCCGCGTGCACGCCTGCACCGAGGTGTCGCCAGACTTCGACGCACGTTTTTCCGCCCTGCGTCGCCATTACGTCTACCGCATCACTACGCATCCGCGCGGTGCGCTTCCCACCCGTGCCCGGGACACCGCGACGTGGCTCAAGCCGGTGGACCTGGACCTAATGCAGGCAGCCGCCGACCAGTTGGTGGGTCTCAACGATTTCGTGGCCTTCTGCAAGGCCAAGCCACACGCCACGACCATCCGCGAGTTGCTCGCCTTCGAGTGGAAGGACGTCTCAACGCCCGCGGAGCCGCAGCTCTATGAGGCACACGTTAGCGCCGATGCCTTCTGTTGGTCCATGGTGCGCTGCCTCGTGGGATGCTGCCTGCGAGTGGGCGAAGGTTCCCGCGATGTGGAGTTCGCGGCCCAGATGCTTCAGGAAACCAGCAGGTCCTCCCAGATTCCCCTCGCCCCGGCCGCGGGGCTGAGCCTGGTTGGCGTGGACTATCCCGACGCAGACCAATTGGCTGCACGCGCGAAGATGACTCGCAGCCGTCGCGCTGCGGAAAACACGGAGTTGGGTTAATCTAGACCCCACTGCACCAGGGAGGGGGGTGCACTGATTCGGGGAGGATTCTCATGGCACGCGCGTTGCCTACTACCAAGGCCCAGGTATCGGGCCACAAGTTCTTGTTGCGCCGGCTCGAGCATGGCCTCGTTTTCGGCGATATCAGGATGATCCATGATCCGCTGAAACGGCGCCGGCGCGCTCTGCTCGGTGGAGTAGCCGCAGTCGCATTCCTTAGCCTCGGTTCGGGGCTCATTGCGTGGATGCAACCGGATCCGCAACCCGGGGATGCGCCCGTGGTCCGCTCTGCGGAGGGACAGCTTTTAGCTCTGGTCAATGGCACCTACCACCCGGTGGCTAACCTGGCGTCGGCCCGGCTCATTGCCAACGAAGCGGTGGAGCCACATGCGGCCGGGGATAGCTTTCTAGACCAGATAAGCTTAGGCACCCCGCTGGGGATTGCGGATGCCCCGAACCTCCTTGCCGCTGCGACAGGGGAGGAGCCAAGCTGGTCAGCCTGCTTGGAGGAATCCACCGAAGGGGAGAACTGGCAGTCCAGCAGTCGCGTCGGCACCGTGACCGTGGTGGCGCACCACGCCGTTCCCGGCTTCGACGAGGAGCAGGCCGCCGTGGCGGAATCCGAGGGCACGCAGTGGTTGCTCACCGGCCAAGGGCGCGTCGTGTTGCCCGAGGCCACGAGCACGCAAGGCAGGGTACTGCGCCGCGCCTTGGGGATGACCGCGGAGACGGCGGTGTGGAGCGTGCCGGCAGAGCTCCTCAATGCCTTCGCCGAACTGGAGCCGCTGAGTTTCCCAGCCGTGCCACCTGAGATTCTGGATACCGGCGAACAGCTGTGGGCGCGAACCGAGCAGGGCGTTTTCTCCATCACCCCCACGCAAGCGGAGATGCTCGTCGGCATGGGCGCGCAGCGTCTGCCGGCACAGTCACAGGAGGTTGCCGCGCTTGGCGACGTTCCACCGACCTTCAACCTCCCGGCTACCCGGATGGACTTCCTGTCTCCTGAGCACGGTTGGTTGTGCGCGACGCACCAGCATGGAGCCGGTACGACTCGCCCGGTGTCAGCCACCGTGGACTTGCCGGGTGATTCGGCGGCGCAGCGTTTCGCCGGTCTACAGGCGGGCGTGGGCGTGGACAGCGGGCATGGCTACCACGTGGTCTCTGCCACCGGCAGGCGCCACGAGCTGGCTAGCGCCGGGGAGCTACATGCGCTGGGCCTGGGGGAACCGGAGCAGGTGCCGTGGGAGATTCTGCGTCTGCTGCCGGAAGGTTCTGCCTTGAGCCGCGCGGAGGCCTTAAAGAATGAGCACTGATAACAGCCACGAGGACGAGGAACCCCAGGGCCCCGAGGAGTAGGCGCACCATAGGCCAGCCTTGGGCGGCCGGTGCTGTCAGTGGTGTCACCGCAAAGGAACGCTCCTCGCGGGTTTCGGCCGCAGGACGAAAGGTCACCGCGGTGAGGGGATCGACCACCCCGTGGCCGGGCTCGGCGGAATCGATGACGCGTTGGCGCAGCTGCGCCGGGGACTCGTCGGGGTAGCGCTGCACCAGCAGAGCGAGCGTTCCGCTGACCAGGGGCGCGGCGAAAGACGTGCCTTGAAAGAGGGTATCCCCCTTGGCACTGGCCCAGCCGCCGCCGGGTTCCAAGGCGAGTGGTACGTTGCCCTCTGCGCTGAGAGGTGCAGCGATGGAGTAATCCGCAAGGTCGTACGGGGTGGCTAGGGCGCCAACCGCGAGGACAGTATCCGCCACGGCGGGGAAGACCACATCACCTTGTTCACAGCCACCGGATGTCGCGTTTCCCGACGCCGCCACCACCACCGCCCCAGCGTCCTCCGCGCGCTGCAGCGCTGCGTCCAAGCCCGATCGATCCACCCGTGAGGCGGCATCCGGCGGGACGCAGGACACGACGGAGACGTTGATGACCTGAGCTCCCGCGTTCACGGCATCCTCGATGGCAGCAGCCAGGCTGGCCAGCGTTCCGGAACCGTGGTCTTCCTCCGCTGAACCATCGGCCCCTGCCGAGTTATCCGGCGCCGGTTGCCTGAAATGCGAACTGGTTTGCCGGATGGCGTAGATTTCCGCATCCGGGGCCACGCCGAGCTCTCTTCCTGCGATGACCCCGGCCACCACCGTGCCGTGCAGGTCACAGTCTCGCAGCGGGTCGGGCTCGTCTGGGGTTACGAAGTCCGCTCCCGGTGTCACGCGCAGCTGGGGGTGCGCGGCCACTCCGGTGTCGATGACCGCGACCTTCACCCCGGCACCCGTGGCAAAAGAATGCAGCCGCGCGCGATAGTCCGAGTATTGCGCGGAAGGCTGCGGCCCTGCCGCGGCGAGGGTAGCCTCCGCGCACGCGGTGTCTGGCTCGCGGGCAGCAGCTACCGGCCCGGGCAACACACAGGACCCCCACGCCAGACCAGCGCCAAGAGCAGCGCTGGCGGCGCCGATTCTAATTAGAGCTATCATGAGCCCAGCCCCCTAATGAACTCGAAGAGCCCAGCCAGGTGTGCGGCGAGCGGCAAACACGCAGCCAGTGCGAGGGCTTCGGCGCGCTCGAACCACACGATGGTGGTCGGCTCAATCTGCCGTAGTTTGCCTGCCCACACCGGTACTGACAGCATGGCCACAACGATGAGCCCCGCGATGACGCTGAGCACCCATGTTTCCGTGGTTGGCGCAGAAAGCCGCTGCCACTCGCGCAGCGGCACAGCCACCGAGGCACTAGCAGCGGCGAGGCCATAGATTCCCAGTGCCCACGCAGCAATGGGCCGGGCATGGCGTGCTGCATGCACGATGACCCCGCCAGCGATACTTACACACAGCGCTTGGGAGGCCCCCTGGGTTGCCGCCGCGTTGGCGTTCAATGTGACGAGGAGCAGGGCAGGGGCACCCGCCACCGCGCAGCCCACCGCGATGCCCTCGTAGGCCTGCCCGGCGCGCCGGGCAGCGAGCGCGTTATCGGTGGGTACCTCGTCCGAGATGCTTAAGTCTTGCCCGGCGGTGGGAAGCTGCGGCACGCGCAAACCCGCCAGTCGCGTGGTCAGCAGGGGAGCACCCGCCAACAGCCCCACGGTGGCGGCGAGGAGCGGGGCGGGGCCGAGGAGACCGACGAGCACGAGCAGGCACCACGTCGCGGCAGTAGCCCGGTCCCGCAGCCCGCCGATGCGTACCAGGTGGGAGAGCACCGCCGTCGCACCGACGGCGGTCGCGGCCCCCACGACGGGTGCCGCCGACACCGCGGTACCTGCAGGTCCAGCGACAAATGCTGCGCCAGTGGCTAACCCGCCCGCCAGCCCCGCGGCGACGTGCGCGGTGGCGAGCAGAGATCCTCGCCGCGTCCATACCGCAAGAACGAGGGCGAGGAGTGCAGTGGCGGCGCAGCCGACCGTGGGGGACAGTGTTGCGGCAAGGAGCCCACCGCCGGCGATAAGGCCCGCCACACCCCACAGCCCAGCCAGGCCAGAAAGCTGCGTGGCGGAGACATCGGCGGCTAATGCTTCCGCGGCGTCGCGCACGATGGGTGCCGGCGCCGGTGCATCCGGGCTAAGCACCAGCACGGAGCCTTCTTCTACGCTGGTGCGATCCAGTGGCGTGGTCATCGATATGGTCTTGCCCGCCGCGGTAGTGGCGCGCCACAGGATGGGTGCTGGGGGAACGTCGACAAGCACGAGCAGCTCCCCCAGCACCTCCCCGAGACTGGAAGAAAGCGGCAGTGAGATATCCGCTTCTTTGCGGGTCTGGCCTGCGTGGATACGGACGGTGACGCGGACAGAATGCGCGAGTGCGCGAGTCATGGAAAATACCTCCCCCGAGAAAAATTTCTGGGCAACCCCTTGCCCATTGCCTCACATTGTGGCTTACTGGTGGCACGCTGTCCACCGCTTAAGGAGGCGGTGGAGTACTTCGGGGGGAAGGACTTTGACATGCGCGTACCTACACGCGTCGTTGACACCGGGCTGTCGTCATATCGGGAACCAGCGCCACCACTGCCGCAAGGCAGCATTGATGCCGAGGCCGTGCCGGAGGCGGCCCGTGCCCAGCCCGTTCCGTTGGTTCGCCTGCTTATGCCGCTGGTCATGATCGCGGCCATGGTGGGCATGGTGGCGCTCATGGTTCTCGGCGCGGGTGATGCGCGCCGGATAAGCCCCATGAGTCTCATGTTCCCGCTCATGATGCTGGCCAGCATGGCGATGATGTTCAACCCGCAGGGAGGCGGGCAGGATCCGGACGAAACTCGCCGGACGTACCTGCGTCACCTCAAGGCGCTGCGCGAGGAGGCGCTGGAGCGCGCGGCGGCGCAGCGCGCGCACGAGGAACACCGCAATCCGGCGCCTGGGCAGCTCGGCGCGTTGATTCCGACGTCGCGCCTCTGGGAGCGGGATGCGGATGCCCCGGATGCGCTGGAGGTGCGGGTGGGCACCGGGCCGATGGCACTGTGCACGCCGATCAATGTTCCAGATTCGGGTGCCGCGGAAGACCTCGACCCAGTGTGTGCGGTGAGCCTGCGCCAGACCGTGCGCGCGGTGGGAACGCTGGCGGATATGCCGGTGGTCATCCAGCTCCAAGCCTTCCCTATCGTGGGGCTGGCCGGTGCGGATGCGCACGGTATGGCCCGCGCGCTGCTGTTGCACCTGGCGGTACTGCATGGCCCGGAAACCGTGGGCATTGAGTACCACGGGGAGAGCTGGGAGTGGCTGAAGTGGCTGCCGCACTCGAGGGATCCGGAGAGCGCTCAGTTTCGTATCCGCGTCGTGGAGGAGGACCACCGGCATCGCGGTGTACTGGACAAAGAGGGAGCGCCGGGGGACGCCCCGACGACCACCATCGCCGTGGGTGTCACACCTCATTCGCTGCTGGGCCGCCGTGCGGAGGACGAAGGCATTTACCTGCGGGCGGAAGGCGCGCTGTCCGTGGTTACCGCCGCGGGGGAGGAGGAGCTGGGCAGCTGCGCGCTTATCGACGTTTCCACGGCCCTCCTCCACGCCCGCACGCTTGCGCCCTATCATCGCCCCTTCGGCGGCGATGCTCCGGCAACGCCACGGCACGGTCGCGATGCAGACCTCCCTGTGCTGCTGGGCTACCGGGACGTGGATGCGCTGCAGGCCTCCGGCATGTGGCATGGCCGCAGCCCGGTCGAACGCCTGCGCGTGCCCATCGGTGTGGACGAGTCCGGGCAGGCGGTGGTGCTCGACCTGAAGGAGTCGGCGCAGGGCGGCATGGGCCCGCATGGGCTGTGCATCGGTGCTACGGGCAGCGGAAAATCGGAGCTGCTCAGGACGCTCGTCGTGGCCCTAGCCGCCACGCATAGCCCGGAGGAGCTCAACCTCGTGCTTGTGGACTTCAAAGGTGGCGCGACCTTTCTCGGCTGCGAGGAGCTGCCGCACACCTCCGCCGTGATTACCAACCTGGAGGAGGAATCTACCCTGGTGGAGCGCATGTACGATGCCATCTCCGGGGAGATGAACCGCCGCCAGGAGCTGCTGCGCAAGGCCGGCAACTTTGCCAATGTGGGCGAGTTCAATGCTTCCGCTGCCGCGGTGGCGGAGCACGGGCCGCTGCCGGCGCTGGTCATCGTGGTGGACGAGTTCTCGGAACTGTTGGGCCAGCACCCGGACTTCGCGGAGCTCTTCGTCGCAGTAGGAAGGCTCGGCCGCTCACTGCACGTGCACCTGCTGCTGGCATCCCAGCGCCTGGAAGAAGGGCGCCTACGGGGATTGGATTCGCACCTGTCCTACCGCATTGGCCTGAAGACATTCTCCGCCGGGGAGTCCCGCCAGGTCCTCGGTGTGCCCGACGCCTACCACCTCCCCGCCCAGCCGGGATCCGGCTACCTCAAGACGGATGCCGATGCCCCCACACGTTTCCAGGCCTCCTATGTGTCCGGCCCGGTGACGCGCCGGGTAGCGCTAGAAGATGATGCTTCCGCACAGCACACGGCGCGCCTAGAGCTTTTCACCGGGCACCGCGTGGTGGAGGAGGACCTAGACTTCGCAGTACTCGTGGACTCCTCGAGCACCCTCCTTGACACCGTGGTGGGGGCTGCCCGGGACGAAGCCGCCGGGCGCGGTCAATCAGCGCGGCGAATCTGGCTGCCGCCCTTGCCCGCCGTGGTGGAGCTGTCCAGTGTCGCCGCTGTGCAGGTAGAATCGCCCGGCGCGGGCGGCGGGCTGTGCGCCGAGGTGGGGCTTATCGACCGCCCCTACCACCAGCGCCAAGACCTACTCACCGTGGACTTCACGACGGGTGGCGGGCACCTGGCCCTGTGCGGTGGGCCGCAGTCGGGCAAGTCAATGGCGCTGCGCAGTATCGCCTCCGGAATGGCACTGCGGCACTCGCCGGACCAGGTGCGCTTTTATGTCATCGACTTGGGTGGCGGACAACTGCAGGTTCTGGAGCGGCTGCCCCACGTGGCCGGGGTGGCCGGCCGCGAGGAACCGGAGAAGGTACGGCGCATCGTCGACGAAGTCGCTGGCCTCGTGCGTCGCCCGGAATCCCGCCACACCTTCCTGATTGTGGATGGCTGGCACCACATTGGCACCTCTGGGGCGGATTTTGAAGATCTCGCCGAGCCGATTACCCAGCTGGTCGCAGATGGTGCGTCTTCCCACGTTCACGTCCTGATCGCGGCGGCGCGGTGGACCAGCCTGCGGCCGTCAATCCGGGACCTTATCGCGGCGCGCCTCGAGCTGCGTCTGGGTGAAGCCATGGATTCCCTCATTGACCGCAAAGCACAACAAAAACTCCCGGCAGCGCCCGGTCGGGGCATCACGCTGGCGGGGGAGAACCTGCTCTTCGCTGCGACGTCCCCGCAGGATATCGCTCATATCTGCGGAGTGCATGCGGACGCCCAGCCGGTCCCGCCGTTGAAGATGCTGCCCGCCCTGCTCACCGAGCTTCCACAACCGGCCGGCAGCCCACCGGCCGGGGTGGCTTGGGGAATTGGCGGGCCGGACCTGGACCTTCTGACGTGGGATCCGACCACGCAGCCCCACCTCGTGTGCATTGGTTCTCAAGGTTCCGGTAAGTCGCAGTTCCTCAGCGTGATTCTCGCCGGTATCAGCCAACTGAACCGGGAGGAAGCCCGCCTCGTGGTTATCGATGAGCGCCGGGCACATTTGGGGACGCTGGATGAGGAGATGGTGGCGGTCTACGGGGCGTCGGCAAGCGCAGCCACCCAGGCCATCCTCGATACCGTCCGCACCTTAGAGCAGCGCCTCCCCGGCCCCGAGGTCACTCCCGCGCAGTTGGCCGCGCGGAGCTGGTGGGAGGGGCCGGATATTTACCTTGTCATCGATGATCTCGACTTGGTCAGTGACATTGCCCTGGCACCACTTGTGGAGATTCTCCCGCACGCCCGCGATGTGGGCCTGCACCTAGTGCTCGCGCGCAAATCAGGAGGAATCGGGCGCGCGCTGTTTGGGCAGTTCCTCTCGGCAGTGCGCGACCTGCAGCCAGCACTGCTGCTTCTCGACGCCGACCGCGACGAAGGCGCCATCTTCGGCATCAAACCAGTAGCGCTGCCGCCCGGCCGCGGCCAATGGGTCGTGCGTGGGGCACCCCAAGGCCTGGCACAGGTGTATGTGCCGGACACCGACACACCAGAAGAACCACCACACACCACATCCAGCAAGGGAGATAACCAATGACCGCGACTCATGCACTGCGCACACCGTCGACTACGCCAGAGACCACACTCGTTATCACGGTGCTCGACGCCGCCACGATCTATGAGGGGCCGGAGACGATCTACCGCTACGACTTACCCGGCACTGGTATCGCCGAAGGCTGGGCGCTCGACGCCGTTCTTGACCAGGCAGAAAAGGTCTGTGGGGCGGAGTGGCCGGAGGTAAGCGCCGAGGTGGTAGCGGATCCATCCGGTACGGACATCACTGACGAGGCAGTGAGCATCCTGCGCCGCCAACTGACCGGCGCGGGCGCGACGGTAGTGGAAACAGAACCATCGCCGCCCGTGGTGGAACAAACACCGACTCTTACAAGGGCGGTTGTGGACGGGCACGACGAGGGCCATGCAGATACCGTGACAGCTGAGCGGCCGCGAGCCACGCGCGCGCGACGCTCCCATCGCGCGACACCACACCGCCTTTCTGCGCTCGTGGGAGGCATCGACCCCTTCTATATCGCCATTGCGGTCATGGTGCTCGTCGTGGCCGGGGTGTCCTGGTGGGCCGTGGGACGCAAAGACGCAGCCTTAGCAGCCGCGACACCACACCAGACGGCGGTAAGTACTTCCAGTGCTGCCCATTCGCCGGGTACGGCCCCGACCCAGAGCTCGGACGCGCCGACTGAGGAGGGCGGGACGCAAGGCTCGCCCGGGGATACCGGCAGTGCGCAGCTGCGTCCGGGCCAACAAGCCATCGACGTGGAAGGGATGTCCTTGGTCTTGCCACAGGGTTTTCGTACCAGCGTGGAAGATGGGCTCGTTACCGCGGCCGGTGAGGATCCCAACCTGCGGATCCTTGTCGCTGCAGATCCGCTTTTCAACGTGCCCGTTGACGTCCTTTTTGCGGAGATCAAGGAGCAGATCGAATCCGATCCCGCCCTCCGTGATCCGGTAGAGGAGTCCGGGCGGCTGACCTATACCGAGGACCCCGGCGATGGCTCGCGGGTGACCTGGATGATGTGGGAGGACAAAGGCCACCAGATGTCCGTGGGCTGCCACACCAAGTTCGAGCCCAACGTGGTGCAGAAGGCAGCGTGCCGAATGGCGGCGGAATCGCTGGTTAAGAAGGACTAAGCAGCGGCAAGCCAGAAAAATTAAAAACTTTGAAACCGGTGGGAACCGATGCGCCACTAACTCAGTCCAATAAGGGTGAGAAGGACACAGGGTGCTTCTCGGGGGGAAAGAAACACACATCAGGCCCCGTAGTAAAAGGGCATGCCCCAGGTAGGGAACAAAGAAAGGGAGAGAACAATGACTCAAACGTTCCGCACAGAAGCCGACGTAATGGTGGCCACCGCCGGCCGCGTCGACTCCACCAATGACGAGGTACAGGGTGAGCTCACCCGTCTGCAGGGAGTTGTGGACTCCGTCCGCGCCAGCTGGGCAGGCCGCGCGCAGGTTTCCTTTGACAACCTGATGCAGCGCTACAACTCCTCCGCACAGCAGCTGCGTGAGGCACTGACCGCCATCAGCGACAACATCAGGGACAATGCCCGAAACTTTGATTCGGTTGAGGCAGATAACGCCCAGTCCTTCGACAACGTCGGCGGCGCGGGCCTGGCCCTTTAAACAGAGCCGCAGCCTCCTATAGCCGTACGCACTGAACCACACACGAGCACACAGAAGATAAGGAACACGCAATGTCTGGAATTAAGTATCAGTTTGGCGCCATCGCTGGTGCCGCCGCCGACATCAACTCCACCTCCGGCCGCATCAACGGGCTCCTCGGTGACCTTAAGGCCACCCTGCAGCCGATGGTATCGACATGGGAGGGAGAAAGCGCCGCCGCATATAACGCGGCGCAGGCCAAGTGGGATAAAGCTGCCGCCGAGCTCAACACGGTGCTAGCGACCATCTCCACCACGGTGTCCCAGGGCAATGACAATATGAGTGACGTCAACCGCCGCGCCGCCGCTAGCTGGGGCTAAACCGTCTCGACTGCGGGTCTTTCGCTAGGAGTATGGGCGCAGTCTTCCATCACCATTCACAACCATGAGCGGTGGGTGGCGTGGAGGAAGGCGTGAAGGGCTAGGAGAGGGGGTGCAGTCAATGGAAGGGCTGGACGCACCACCTCACAGTCAGCACTTTCTGCCCACCTAGTGAAAGGCGCCGGTATCGCTTCTCATCAACGTTTCTGTCTCTACCCCCACCCCGAAGTATCTGGGGATGGAGGCGTTGGTGAGGGGCGATATCGGCGTTTTGGGTTTTCAAACAGCCTCATACTAAAGTGAAACACCTATGTGTCCGCACCCGCGTCTACGTGGGTGCGCGCGTGCTGCAGGTCTCCACCGGCCGCTGTATGTACCGCGTAGGGGCTTACATAGCGTTGGCCGGCAGTTCCGAGACAGACTTTCAAGGAGTCATTTTGTCTACTTTCCACCCGAAGAGCGGTGACATCACCCGCAAGTGGTACGTCATCGACGCTACCGACGTGGTTCTGGGCAAGCTTGCTTCCACCGTGGCTGACATGCTGCGCGGCAAGCACAAGCCCCAGTACGCACCGAACGTTGATTGCGGCGACCACATCATCATCCTGAATGCGGACAAGATCCACATTTCCTCCAACAAGCGCGAGCGCGAGATGCGCTACCGCCACTCCGGTTACCCGGGCGGCCTGAAGTCCATGACCCTTGGTCAGTCCCTGGACGCCAACCCGGTCCGCGTTATCGAGGAAGCTGTGAAGGGCATGATGCCGCACAACAAGCTTTCCAACGCCTCCATCAAGAAGCTGCACGTTTTCGTGGGCGAGGAGCACCCGTACGCCGGCCAGAAGCCGGAAACCTTTGAGTTTAAGCAGGTGGCACAGTAATGACCGAGCAGAACATCGACAACAATGTAGCCGACGCTGCCGACATCGCTGCAGCAACCGCCGCTACCGAGGAGTTCACCAACACCATCGGTGATTCCCTGGCAACCGACACCGAGGCTGAGGTTGAGACCGCTGCCCCGGCTATCCACGAGGGCCCGATTCAGACCGTTGGCCGCCGTAAGCGCGCCATCGCTCGTGTCCGCCTCGTCGCTGGTTCCGGCAACATCTCTGTCAACGGCCGTGCCTTTGACGAGTACTTCCCGAACAAGCTGCACCAGCAGGACATCCTGCAGCCGCTGACCATCCTCGAGCGCGAGGGCCAGTTTGACCTCAAGGTCACCGTCACCGGTGGTGGCCCGACCGGCCAGGCCGGCGCCCTGCGTCTGGCTATCGCCCGCGCACTGAACATCTACAACCCGGCTGACCGCCAGGCCCTGAAGAAGGCTGGCCTGCTCACCCGTGATGCTCGTGCCGTGGAGCGCAAGAAGGCTGGTCTGCACAAGGCACGTCGTGCCCCGCAGTACTCCAAGCGTTAATCTTCGCGCATACTGCATTTTCGAAAGCCGCTGCTTCCCTTTCGGGGGAGGTGGCGGCTTTCCCCGTTCGGGCAGCGCACTGGTGTGATTCTCCTTATACTAAGCGGCGTGAAAGTCATTCTTGAGAGCGCGCGGGACGCACTATCAGTCCCCTTGGACGCAGCAAAGCTGCTGTGGCGGTACCTGCCGCAGCTGATCACGGTGATTTGCCTGTCGCTGGCCGTGCGCGCGGCGGTGCTGTGGTTGGCGGTGGTTATTTCTGAGTATTCGCCGTTGGCCGCCACGCTCATCTTCCCCTTTGCGCCGCTTTCTGTGATGACCGGCGTCATCGTGTGCTTTTGGATCATGCAGCCGTCCATGGAGTTCTTTGGCGGCGAGACCCGCTTTAGCAAACTGGATAAGACCACGCTGCTGACCGTCGGTGGCCTCCTCATCCCGTTCCTCACCGTGTATTCCTCCCACGGTCTGTTGCGCGACGACGCGCGGACCTTTGTCTACGACTCCGTGACCATCGAGGTGGCCACCAGCTTTCTCGATTATGATTTCGGGCGCTCGTTCATAAACTCCGGATGGCTATTTGCAGGGTTTCTCATTTCTATCGTGGTGCTGCGCAAACTCATTGGTGCGCTGCAGTTGGGGGAGCGCGCCTTTGGCGTGTCCACTGCGGCCGCGTACCTGGAGGTGCTGTGGATGGCCACGGCGTCGCTAAGCATCACCAGCAATTTTGAGAAGGTCCGTGTGTGGATTCTTAGCCGGCAAGGCATTGGCCCCGTATGGGACTCTATTGTCACGGCGAAGGATTGGATTGTCGCCCACACCTGGGTCATTGGTGCGGTGATTGGGTGGCTGTGGAATAACGCGGCGCAAATCGGCAACTTTATCGTCGTGCCCTTCGCATGGCTGACCCTCGGCGCGGTGGTCTACAACACGAGCCTGACCAGAGAGAAGGACAGTTCTGAGCCGGACACGTCAGGCGAGGAGGACGCGGTACCGCCCCTGCAGACGGTAGCCGATGCCCCCATCGAAGGTCCCGCCGAACGAGGAAAGCTCTCCCCGCATGCCGAGCAGAAGATGTGGGCCGATTATGGGCGTCGCTATTCGGAAGCAGCCTTCCGAACGACGCGAGACATGCTGGACAACGCCGCGCAGCCACTCGTCGGCCCCTTCCGTAATGCGTGGCGCAATTTCAAGACGCTGGCAGTCGCCGGTGCGGTCCCCATGCTGACCTTCTGCCTCGTCTTCGTCTTGGCTTCGGGCGCTGAGCTGGGCGTAGTCTATGCCCTGCGTGCCATCATCAAACCGCTGGCGCTGGGGACCATCACCATTGGGCTTGAGCCTTATGCGCTGGTTTTTGCCCGAGCCGTGTACTTCCTCGTTGCGCTCCCGCTGGTGGTAGCCGCGCTGGACCGCTTCCTCAACGCTGAGTACGCCGAGGCGGAGGACGCAGATGAGAGCACCGACGAAAACCAAGGCGAAGAGCCGGACGCTGAATCTGCCGTCCCAGCGAGCCAGGCGGGAGAGAAGTAGGTGGAATCGGTGACACAGACTACTGAGCACACTCAAGCCGGTGACGTGGATCGCGCAGAAGCCACGACCGATCCTGATACCCACATCAGCGCGCGCAAGCTGAACATTCTCACCCTGGTTGTCGCGGTGGTGTTGATTGCTGGCGGGATTACGGTTGAGCAGATCAACAGGCGCGGGTCCAGCGAGGAGCTGGCGCGTCCGGACCTGCGGGAGGACCACATCGTGAACCTGCGCCCTGAGACCGCGGACGTCTTGCCGGAGGCCTTCATTGAGAAGATCGCCCTGTGTACCGAAGCACCGCTGCAATCCGAGAATGCTCTGCTAGAAGGAGCCCACGGCTATTCCTGCAAGCCGTGGCTTACCAAGGAGCAGGACGCTGAGGGGCTCATGACATTCCATAGTCCGCGGGACATTGTCATTGGGGAGGAGGCCGAAGAGATGTACAGAGCCTTGCCCGATTATCACGATGATGCCTTCCAGACGTCGACCCGTACTGTTCGCGAGGCGAATGGTTCCGCCCCGGAAGTCCTCGTCAACGAATGGGGCAAGGATGGATTCGGCGGTGGCGACATTTTCGTCTACTACCCAGAAGAGAAGGTAATGGTGTCGTGGCCGTGGAACAAGACCGATCCGGGCGCGGAGGACGTTGAGGCGGTTGTCCGCGCAGAAGGCTTCTAAGCGCCTGTGCGCAGGCGCACCTCATAAGGGGCGCCCCAGGTGACGAATAATTCGGAAGGCTCGAAATCGGCGTTGGTGACGAAGTAGTACGTCATCTCCCATTCAGCCGGCCGCGCGCTGGGCTCGGGGAGGATATTGGCATCTAGTTCGAAAGGATTGATGGCCATCGGCCCCGCAGCCCCTTCGGGTTCACAGAGGTTGGGGAAGGCGGCGGGCATATCGGTCGGCACGTCCTGCGGGGACAACACGAGGCGGACAGGTTGCTCGATCCCTTGGCCGTCACGGAGCCCGACCTCGCATCCTTCAAGTGGGCTTTCCGGATCCGCATGCCAGTCCACGGTGGCCTTGTAGAGTGCGGTGTCCCCGGGGAGCGCAGGGGGATCCATGAGGTTCTTGTCGGCATAAAGGGAGCCGAATTCGGAGGGGTCTGCCTTGTCGATGGCGGCCAGGGTGACCGTCGCCGAGCGCTGGGCGGTGTCCTGGTCTAGCTGATAATCAAAGCTGAACTCGGCGGGCTCTTGCTTGGTGGCCTCGACGGTCGAATGGACCGACAGCGGTCGGTATCCGTGCACCATGACGGAGGAGGAGGCCGCCACCATGATCGCGAGCGCCGGAAGAGTTGCTGCCCACCACCACGCCTTCGAGGCCTTCTTCGATGCTGTGTCTTGGGACGTCATGCTTTAACCTCCACGGCTGTGTGAATTTCCTTGCCCATGGGGACCGGTTGTTGGTGGAAGTCGCCGAGGAGATTCTCCACCTCTAGCGCCAGCGTGGCGGGGCCCAGCGAATGCTCTGGGAGTACAAAGAGACTGGTACAGGTCATGGGGAGGGAGACGACCTCGGCGTCGCATTGCGGTGTGGTCGTTCGGAAAACACGGCCCTCGGAGTCTTCCAGTTTCAGGCTCAGGGGGTAGGAGTGAGTGCGCTCCAGCGTGAAATCGACGGCTACTTCATACAGCTCACTGAGCTCCTCGCCCTCGGGCAGAGTACCGGTGAATTCCGCGTAGTCGCCGGACGCCAGTGGGCGAGTGTGGACGTCTACCTGGCTAATGCGGGTGTGCCCGGGTATTTCGTCGGTGTACTCAAAGTGGGAGAATTCCACCTCGCGCGGATCGGGCATCTGGTCACTAATGAAGATGCCCAGGGAGGTGATCGCTGCGGCCACGGCGATCATGGGGACCTTCTTGCGGTTGAGCAGGGGCAGGGAGGAAGATTTGCGGTGGGTCATGCCAACTCCATCTCTGCTACGGGGGTGGGGTCAAACCATCGGTAGGACATGTCCAGGCTGGATTTGCGCACCGTCAGATCGTTGAGAACAAGCGCTGTTCCGGGGGCATCGTCGACGGTGATGTCGACGGCGAAGGGAACCCCGGGGTTGGGCCTGGTCACCGCCCCGTTCTCCAGTGAGGGCGCGATGGAGAACTGCTCAAAGGGGATAGTCTCACCATTGCGGGTAAGGCTAAACATCTGTTGGTAGTCCGTGAAGGCGATGTCTTGGGTGTTGAGGAACGTGGCGGTGACGTGGACTTGGCCGGCCTCGACGCGGGGCTTATCGACGACCACCTGGGCCTGCTGCAACTCCACCGTTTCGCCCGGAGCGATGACTGCAGGTTCTTCCGTTTCCGCGGGCTCGGTATTTCCGAGCACCAGAAATAGCGCTGCGACAACGAGTACCGCCATGTTGAACTTGGTGAGCACACCATCGGTGAGGGCTTTGAAGAGTTTCACTCCCTTCGACTCCCTCACGCGAGTCAAGCCTTTCGCATAGGACATGGTGATTATTCAAGCAGAGGACGGCCCAGCGCGCGCGTTAACTGGGGAAACTCCCCACCGGCCCTGCTCACAGGGCAGAAGGTGGGAAGAAGTTTACACAACAAGAACGAGCCGACCTGCGCCAGGCAAGGGGGAGCGGGCATAATAAACAACTATGACTCGACTTTTTGGAACCGATGGAGTTCGCGGCCTCGCGAACAAGAAGCTCACTCCCATTCTGGCTTTGCGCCTAGGGCAGGCAGCGGCGGAGGTGCTGACCTCGGACCGGGAGTCCTACGAGCGCCGCCCGCTGGCGATTATTGGGCGCGACCCGCGTGTGTCGGGCGAGATGTTGGATGCGGCGATTGCCTCGGGCTTGGCCTCACGCGGCGTCGACGTCGTGCGCGTCGGCGTGCTGCCGACCCCGGCCATCGCATTCCTCACCGATGATTTTGGGGCGGACCTCGGCGTGATGATTTCCGCCTCCCACAACCCGATGCCGGACAATGGCATCAAGTTCTTTTCCGCGGGCGGCAAGAAGCTGCCGGATGAGGTGGAAGACCGCATCCAGGCTGCCATGGACAACCTCACCGACGGTGGGCCCACGGGGACCAAGATTGGTCGCATTATTTCGGAGGCCCCCGACGGCCGGGAGCGCTACCTCAAGCACCTAGCAGAGGTCGTCACCACGGATCTGAGCGGTATCAAGGTTGTCGTCGACACCGCAAACGGTGCTGCCTCCAAGGTTGCTCCGCAGGCCTATGAGGCAGCGGGCGCTGAGGTCATTGCTATCCACAACAAGCCCAATGCCTTCAACATCAACGAGGACTGCGGTTCGACCCACATTGAGAAGACTCAGGAGGCCGTCGTCGAGCACGGCGCTGATCTGGGCCTGGCCCACGACGGTGACGCTGACCGTTGCCTAGCCGTCGATGCTGAGGGCAACGTCGTTGACGGTGACCAGATCATGGCGATCCTCGCGGTGGGCATGAAGGAAGAGAACGACCTCCGCTTCAACACCCTGGTGGCCACCGTGATGTCGAACCTGGGGCTGAAGCTGGCGATGCAGGAGCAGGGCATTGAGGTCAAGGAAACCGCCGTGGGGGATCGCTACGTGCTGGAGGAGCTCAACCGCGGTGATTTCTCCCTGGGCGGCGAGCAGTCCGGTCACGTCGTGCTGCCGGATGATTGCACCACTGGCGATGGCACACTGACGGGACTGTCCATCATGGCGCGCATGGCTAAGTCCGGCAAGACCCTTAAGGAGCTGGCCTCCGTGATGACGGTATTGCCGCAGGTGCTCATCAACGTGCCGGTGTCCGATAAGGCGGTCATCCTCAATGCCCCCGAAGTCAAGGAAGCTATTGCCGCCGCCGAGGCAGAGCTTGGTGATACGGGCCGCGTCCTGCTGCGCCCCTCCGGCACGGAGGAGCTCTTCCGCGTCATGGTGGAAGCAGCTGAAAAGGAGCAGGCACGCAAGGTAGCGGGCAAGCTTGCTGCCGTCGTTGCCGCTGTCTAGTTCTACCCGCATAATCGCAACCCTGGGCCTTTGGCCTGGGGTTTCTTCTTTTTCTGCGCGGTGGGGGAACCGGCGGGTGGCTTTCTCAGTCCAATAAGAGCAGGAATCACTGTTTGTTGTGGACAAGAAGGAGGGCGCACATGCCCGACGTATTTTTTGATGAGGAGGAAGCCACGCGGCTTCTCGACGACGTCATGGACCAAGCCCGCGCCCAAAGTGACGCACACCGCGGGGACAGACCGAGCTTTGCCCCGTCTTCTGCGGGGCGGGATTTTAGCGGGCATGGGGCGCAGATTCAGGCGTTGTTGAGTCGGCTACACGAGCGCGGTGCGTGGCGCTTGGAGAACATATCGGCCACCGCGGGCGCCGCGCGTGAGCAGGTGCGGGCGTTTGGCGACGTCGACCGTGGCCTCGCTGGCCAATTCGGCAGCCAGGAAACGGGGGCGAACTGATGTCCACGATGATCAAGTCGCTCTTGGGCGATTATTCACAGGTAGTCTCCCAGTTTCAGGCTGCGAGCCTTGGCGGCTACTCCGGTCCCAGCACACCGATTGATTTGTTGGGGGACATGGTGGGTTCCGTCGACGGGATCAACCCAGGAGAGCTCGTGACGCATACCGCGTCGGCGATGGGCGCGCGACGTCCACTGCGCGGCGGCAATGGTCTGCGGGATTTCCTCCTTGGCACGGTGCTGTCGCTGGCTGGGGGAGCGATCATGGATCACCTGCGCGGCGTGCAGGATGACTTTGAGAAGGAAAGGGACGAAGCCGATGATCTGGTGGAGTCCGCGCAGCAGTGCTCCGAGGCCATCGAAGACGTGGTCAGTGTTTCCGAATCTGCCGTAGCGGAGTTGATTTCTGCAGTAATTCCGCTGCTGAATATCTTGACCATGTTGCTGCAGCGGCACCCGTTGGGCAAGGCCATCGTCCCAGTTATTTCGCGCATTGGCGGTGACCTAATCGACCAGACGAATGACACCATTTCGCAAACCTGTCGGGACCGCGACACTGCCATTGAAAATTGCTACGGCGAGTTTGAAAAGCGCTGCACCGAGGTATGCGAGCGGGAGCTGCCGGAAACCCCGCCTGAGCCTGAATGCGGTTGCGAGGAGAAGCCGAAGGAGTGCCCACAACCGGATCCTGAGCCCTGTGAACCGACGAAACCTGTGAGCCCCGCAGAACCAACGGCACCGGCGCAAGCCCAGCCAACGCCACCGGCGCAAGCCCAGCCAACGCCACCGGCGTCGGCAGAGCAGCCCCCTGCACCGCAGCAACCAGTCGAGCCGGAACCAGACAAACCGGTGGCACCGCCAGAAAAACCTGCGCCAACCCAGCCCGCAGGGGTTTCGGAAGAAGAATGCCCGCCGGCTGAGGATAAGCCTCGGCCAGCGAAACCGAACACGCCGCATACCGTGCCGACTGAGCCCACAGCGCAAGCGCAGCCTACACCCGATTCCACCGCAACAGAAGAAGAGCACAAGCCGTGCGGGTGCCACGCGGAGAAGGAGGAGCAGCAGCCTTGTACCTGCACTGAGCAGCTGCGCGACGTGGGAACCACCACGCCGGCCGACGCCGGGATTGACGTGCCGACCGCACCCGTGCAGGCGGAGGTGACTGATTGCCCAGAGGAGGCGGTGCAGGAAGTCGAAGAGGTCGAGGAGCCTGACGAGCCTGTAGTAGCTGAAGACTGTGAGGAAGAAAGCGGCGAGAGTCCTAACGCGGAATCCTGTGAGTGTAAGCCGGAGGAATCCTGCTGCGGAAGTCTGGGCATCCTAGGCGTAGGAGTTGCCATTCTGGGGCTTGGGCTGCTGGCTGAAGCCGCCGTGGATTTCATTGAGAATCTGCCGGAGCCTGAGCTGGAACCTGCGCCTGAGCCAGAACCAGAGCCGAAGCCGGAACCAGAGCCGGGACCACCACCGGCGCCAGAACCAGCCCCGGACAACGGAGTCACGCCACCACCGCCAGAGCTCACTAACGTTCCGGAGCCAGAAGCTCCACCGGAGAAGCTGGCGCACATGCAGGCAGCGGAAGCGCCGGCACCGGTGCCAGCCCCTGAACCGCCCCCTGAGCCAGCTCCTGGGCCGGCTCCCGGCGCGGGAGCCGCACCAGAAATGAAGCCGGAAACGGCACCGGAAGAAAGCTCAGATTCCCCATCCGTACAGGCGCGAAAGGCAGGGCAGTGGTAATGCCGCACAATGATTTCGATGAGTTCGCACGCGGATTCCGTGAGCGCACAGCCGCACGGCTGTTGGAGTTTGAGAAAGCGATGGCCAAGGCACAGGACGAGCTCGAGAAGTCCGCTCAGCGCGCGGCCCAAGCCCAAGCGCACACACATGCGCCGCACACACATACGCCGGGGCGAAACCCAGAGTCCAGGGGCGTGCCGCATAGTCAAGCGCAGGGGCAGGGCCGGGGCCGTCCGCGCGGTCAGGTGCAGTCGGTGCTCAGGCGCAGCTGAAGCAGCAGCGAGAAACAAGTCTGGTTCCTCGCAGCCACAGGTGATACCGTGAGGTGACTGCCTACTGCACGTATCAACCAGGGTGAGGAGAATGCCGCATGACAACAGTGCCTTGGCTTCATGACGTCCTGTGGGGCGTTCTTCCCATGCTGTACCTCTTGGTGGCTTTTGTTGTGCTTGGCATTGAGATTAAATTCGACAGAGAAATGTCCCACATAAAGCTGTGGACGGCCGCTCAGTTGCTTCTGCCGGGCATTGCACTTATTGCCTGGTATTTTCTTGAAGTCCCTAAGCTAAAACAACTACAGCAGGACGACAACTGATCGTCCTGCTGTAGTTAGGAAAAGCCGCGCTGTGAAGCGCTATTTCGTTGGAGCTTTATTTGCTGTACTCAAAGCCGGCGCGTTGAGCCAGGTCCTCGCCGGTGAAGCTCTCAACGCCCTTCGCGGAGGCGTCGGCATCCGCAAAGCCGTCATACTTGGATTCGCCAGCCAGGGTGGAAAGGAAGAAGCCGGTCACAAGGCCGCGGGCGGTCTCGACTGCGGAGCCCTGGAAGAAGCCGGAACCGAGCGCCAACTTGAAAAACTTATCCTCGCTGAAACCGGACTGCGTGCCCTTGGCAATCTCCCGGTAGGCCACCGGTCCGCCCCACGCGTTGGCCAGCTTTGCGGGGTTGCCGGCGCGGAAGATGTCATCCTGGCCCGCGCCGATAACGAGGCCGCGTGCCTTGACGGAGCGGGCAGCTTGAACGGCGGATGGTGAGGTATCAGCAGGGTAGAGGGCTGCGACGGCGCGGACCTTCGGGTTATCCACGGCAGCCAAGGTGGCTACGCCGCCTCCCATGCCGTGGCCGAAAACGCCCAGCTTGGAAGCGGACACCGAAATCTTGCCAGCGCCCAGCCTAACGCCGGCGGCAATCTGCAAAGCCGATTCGAGGTCGGCAGCCAGGTTACGGTGCTTGGCAAACACACCAGTCTCCGTATCGGGAGCAACCACCACGATGCCCCAGCTGGCTAGGTGGCGCAGAGTGGCGTGGTAGTCCTTGACGTTCTTCGTCCAGTCGTGAGCAAACGCCACGGCGGGCAGGCCCTTGCCTTCAGCAGGGGTGTAGACCTTGCCTTCTAGCCCTGCATAAGACAGGTCCCCAACGAGGACGCGGTGCGGGCCGCGCTTGGACAACGTACCGAGATGCTTCTTCAAATTCGCAGACACGCTTTACAGAATAGAGGAAAGCGTAGACAAAGAGGTGGACATGTACCAGATAGGTGGGGGAAGGTTTTAAGCACGATCCTTGCGGTTCGGCACGATAAATCATGCTGTAAAATTCCGTTCCATGTGTGGAATCGTTGGATACATTGGCCATAACACCGATGGTCGTGAGTACTTTGCCCTCGACGTTGTGCTGGAGGGCCTGCGCCGATTGGAGTATCGCGGCTATGACTCAGCAGGCGTCGCAATGTACGCCGATGGGGAGATCTCCTGGCGCAAAAAGGCTGGAAAGGTCGCTGCGCTGGAAGCTGAAATCGCTGCGCGCCCGCTGAAGGATTCCGTCTTGGGCATTGGGCACACCCGCTGGGCAACCCACGGTGGTCCAACCGATCTGAACGCCCACCCGCACGTCGTGGACGGCGGCAAGCTCGCCGTCGTGCACAACGGCATCATCGAGAACTTCGCCGAGCTTAAGAGCGAGCTGGAGGCCAAGGGCCATAACTTCGTGTCCGAGACCGACACCGAGGTAGCCGCCACCCTTCTGGCAGATGTGTTCCACAATGAGGCCGGCGGCGACCTCACCAAGGCTATGCAGCTGACCGGCAAGCGCCTGGAAGGCGCGTTCACCCTCTTGGCTATTCATGCCGAGCAGGCCGATCGCATCGTGGCTGCGCGCCGCGATTCGCCGCTGGTCATCGGCTTGGGTGAGGGGGAGAACTTCCTCGGCTCGGATGTCTCCGGCTTCATCGACTACACCAAGTCCGCCGTGGAGATGGACAACGACCAGGTCGTCACCATCACCGCGGATGACATCGAGATCACCGACTACGACGGCAACCCCGCCCAGGGCAAGCCTTTCGAGATCAAGTGGGATGCCGCCGCTGCCGAAAAGGGCGGCTTCAACTCCTTCATGGAGAAGGAAATCCACGACCAGCCAGCAGCAGTGCGCGATACGCTGCTCGGCCGCCTCGACGAGACCGGCAACCTGGTCCTCGATGAGATCCGCATTGAGGAGTCGGTGCTCAAGTCCATCGACAAGATCATCGTCATCGCCTGCGGCACCGCCGCTTATGCCGGCCACGTCGCGCGCTACGCCATCGAGCACTGGTGCCGCATCCCGTGTGAGGTGGAGCTGGCCCACGAGTTCCGCTACCGCGATCCCATTGTCAACGAGAAGACCCTGGTCGTGGCCCTGTCACAGTCGGGCGAGACCATGGATACCCTCATGGCAGTGCGCCACGCCCGCCAGCAGGGCGCCAAGGTGATTGCTATTTGCAACACCCAGGGTTCCTCCATTCCGCGCGAGTCCGACGCCGCCCTCTACACCCACGCCGGCCCGGAGATCGCCGTGGCCTCCACCAAGGCCTTCCTGGCACAGATCACCGCGACCTACCTGCTGGGCCTCTACCTAGCACGCCTGCGCGGCAACATGTTCTCCGATGAGGTCAATTCCGTCCTGGATGACCTGCGTGCGATGCCGGATAAGGTCCAGGCAGTCATCGACAACGAAAAGCAGGTCTACGATCTGGCCACTGCCATGGAGAACGCTAAGTCGGTGCTCTTCTTGGGCCGCCACGTCGGTTTCCCGGTCGCACTGGAGGGCGCGCTCAAGCTCAAGGAGATTGCCTACCTGCACGCGGAGGGCTTCGCCGCCGGCGAGCTCAAGCACGGCCCGATCGCGCTCATCGAGGAGGGCCAGCCGGTCTTCGTCATCGTGCCTTCCCCGCGCGGCCGCGATTCCCTGCACGCCAAGGTTGTCTCCAACATCCAGGAGATCCGCGCCCGCGGCGCTATCACCATCGTCATCGCGGAAGAGGGCGACGAGGCGGTCGAGGCCTACGCCAACCACATCATCCGCATCCCGCAGGCGCCGACGCTGATGCAGCCGCTGCTGGCTACCGTTCCGCTGCAGATTTTCGCCTGCGGTGTGGCCACCGCCAAGGGCTATGACGTGGACCAGCCGCGTAACCTTGCGAAGTCGGTGACCGTCGAATAGCGCTGAGCCCTCAAGTGGCACAATGGTGGGTATGTTAAAAACCACCGTTGACCTCAACGCTATTGCCCACAATGTTGCTCGCGTGAAGGAGGCGGTGGCCCCGGCCCGCCTCATGTGCGTGGTCAAGGCGGACGCGTACGGGCACGGTGCGCAGCGCTGCGCACCGGTCATGGCGAAGGCGGGGGCAGACGCCTTCGGGGTGGCCACGCTCGTCGAGGCCGTGGAGTTGCGAGGCGTCATCGAGGACCTTCCCATCGCCGCGTGGCTGTGGGAGCCAACGGAGGACCTCGCCCCAGCCCTTGCCGCTGGTATTCAGATCGGCATCCCATCTTTGATGCACGCACGAGCCCTCATCGAGGCTGCCGAAGCGCCCACCGAAGCCTTCGTGATGGTGGAAACGGGGATGCACCGGTCGGGCGTCGACAAGCATGCGTGGCAGGAGACCTTCCGCCTGCTTGCCGACGCCCCCCACATCACCGTCCTAGGCCTCATGTCCCACTTTGCCTGTGCGGACGAGCCGGAGCACCCGCACAATGATCATCAGGAGGCGGAATTCCGCCAGGCCCTAGCGCTTGCACGCGAGGTGGGGCTGGAGTGCCCGCTGAACCACCTGGCCAATTCGCCGGCGGCATTGACTCGCCCCTCAGCACGTTTTGAACAAGTGCGCGCCGGTGTGGCCCTGTACGGGCTTGAACCGGTGGCCGGGCTCGACCATGGGCTGGAACCAGCCATGACGTGGGAGGCTTCCGTTGTTGCTGTGAAGCCGATTTCGGCGGGGGAGTCCACATGCTATGGCCTGACCTGGACCGCGGATAGTGACCGCGAGCTCGCCACCGTCAGCGTGGGTTATGCCGACGGGCTGCCGCGCGCCTTTCAGGGGGCGCTGCAGGTAGGCATTGGTGGCGAGTTGTACCAGCAGGTGGGGCGGGTCTGCATGGACCAGATCGTCGTCGACCTCGGCGCGAACCCTCATGGCGTGCGCGCCGGGGACACTGCCGTTATCTTTGGGCGCGGCGGTATGAGCGCTACAGAATTGGCCGCGGCCGCTGGCACCATCAACTATGAAGTGGTGTGCCGCCCCACCGGGCGCACCACGCGCACCTATTGTGAAGGAGCTAACGATGCGCAGTGATTTTCCGCACGAAGGGCGCCGTGTGGCTGCCACCCCGGAGGATGCCCAGGCCTTCGGCGAAGAGCTGGGCGCGACGCTGGAAGCAGGGGACTTGGTGATCCTCGACGGCCCCTTAGGTGCCGGGAAAACCACCTTTACGCAGGGCATTGCCCGCGGGATGCAGGTGAAGGGGCGGGTGACGTCGCCGACCTTCGTCATCGCGCGCGAGCACCCTTCCCGCGTGGGCGGGCCGACGTTGGTGCACGTGGATGCCTACCGCTTGCTCGATCATTCGGATGATCCGTTGGGGGAGCTGGACAGTCTAGACTTGGACACCGAAATCGAGGACGCCGTGGTCGTTGCCGAGTGGGGTGGGGGCTTCATGGAGCGCCTGTCCGATGCGTACCTCGCCATCACAATCAACCGCGACTCGGACGATGACGTCCGCGTCTTTACATGGAAATGGGTGAACTAACGTGCTGGCTTTTCTTGCCGAACAGCCCCTGCTGACGCTCTTTCTGATCATGGCGGTGGGACTGGCCGTGGGCAAGATCAATGTCTTCGGCATTTCGCTCGGCGCCGCCGCGGCGATGTTCGTGGCCTTGGGCTTGTCCGCGGCGAACCCGGACATCGTGGTCCCCGCCTTTGTTTATCAGTTTGGCCTGGCCATCTTCGTCTACGTTATCGGCCTGAATTTTGGCCGCAGCTTCTTCGAAGATTTCCGCCGGCGCGGTTGGAAGATGTCCATGGTGGTCATCGTCTTCTTCTTCCTGCTCGCGGGGCTGGCAACCCTAGCGATGCGCCTCTTTGATCTGGACCCCGCGATCAGCGTGGGCACGCTGGCAGGTTCGCTGAGCTCGACGCCCGGTATGGCCGCGGTCGTCGAGGCCCTGGGCGGCGATAGCACCCCGGTGGTGGGCTATTCCTTGGCCTACCCTGGCTGCATTATCGGAACCATCCTGGTGGCCGCCATCGGCGCGAAGGCGCTGCGCGTGAATCACGTTGAGGACGCCCGCGCCGAGGGCATGATTGCGGAGCCGCTGGAGTGGCGGGCGGTGCGCCTGACCCGCGACTTTGACGCAACGGTAGGGGAGCTGCAGGAGGTGACTGGCGAGCGCGTCATCGCTACCCGCCACGTCAACAATCCCCACAACCACAACCTGGCCTACCCGGAGCTGCCACTGCGCGCCGGCATGGAGCTCTTGCTCAACGGCACGGCACCAGCGCTCGATAGTGCGATTTCCCAGCTGGGTGAGGAGATCCACCTCAACCTCCACGAGGAAGATGGCCTGGTCTACCGCCGCCTGACCGTGTCCAGCCCACGTGTTGCGGGCTATCAGCTCAAGGACTTGGACACTGTCAAGGAAGGCTTCCTCATCGCGCGCGTGCGCCGCGGTGACTCCGACGTCGTGCCGAACGAGGAAACCGTCCTGCACTACTCGGACCGTGTGCGCGTCATCACCGCGCCGGGCAGGCTTGACGACGTCCGCCGTTTCCTCGGCGACTCCGAAGCCAAACTCGGCAACGTCGATCTCTTCCCCTTTGCCCTCGGCCTCTTCATTGGTCTGCTCTTCGGTGCTATCCCGATTCCGCTGCCAGGCGGCACGACGCTGTCCTTCGGCTTCGGTGGCGGCCCCATCGTCGTCGGCCTCATCCTGGGCGCGCTGGGCCGCTCGGGCCCGATTAACTGGCAGCTTCCTTTCCACGCCAAGCAGACTATCTCCACGCTGGGCTTGACCTTGTTCCTGGCGGGCGTGGGAACGTCGGCTGGCGGCCAGTTCCGCGACGCCTTGTCGGATCCGACCTCCCTGAAGTATATGGGCGTGGGTATTGTGCTGTCGCTGGTCTCCGCCATCGGCATCGTCGCGGTATCCATGCTGGTGCTGCGCCTGAAGTTTGATGAGTCGATGGGCATCGCCGCAGGCATGACCACGAACCCGGCGATCATGGCCTACCTCAACCCCCAGACCGGCACCCAGCTGGCAGAGCGCGGCTATGCCACCGTGTACCCCACGGCGATGATCGGCAAGATCCTCATGTGTCAGGTCCTTGCCCTGTTGATCGTCTGATCCTTTTCTCGGCACCGGAAGGGCCGGTCAGGGTCGCTGCAGGGCGGTCACGTAGGATATCCCCGTACTGAACTCCCTAATATTAGGAGCACATCCCCATGAATAAAATCGGCCAATTCATCACGACCGTCGTCATCGGCGGCTTTGCCATCGTCCTTGGCTTGCTCATCGCGCTGTCCATGACCCGTTCGCCGGAGGAGCCTTCCTCGACGTTGGGTGAAACCTTGGACACGTACCCGAAGAACCTGAGCTTCTCCGCGCTCTTGGTCCCCGACGTCTACGGCCAGGATTGGATTGCCGGTCTCGTCGTCTGCCCGGGTGCTACGGAGCAGCAGCTTGGGGAAGGCGGCGTGGATGTCGCCGGTATCGACTTTGTCGACGGCAAGGTGGCGGAGGATGAGAACTACTTTGTCACCGTCAGCGTCAATCAGGAGTACCAGGTGGAGAAGCTGAACCGCTCCCAGGTGGACCTCTGCTCCGGCGTCCTCGAGCAGGTGGAGATGGCCAAGGCCCAGGGCCAGGACGCTCCGCCGCTGCGCGGCATCCAGCCGGGCGAGCCGCTGCAGTTCCTGCGCGGTGATGACCAGATGTTGCAGCAGGGCGCTGACAATGAGGACGCTCCTGCCTGGCAGTTCGTGGGCTAATGAAGGTCCTCGCACTCGATACCGCCACCACGGATCTGGTCACGGGCATCGTTGACACCGACACTGGCGACAGCATCGACCGCGTCATCAGCGGTACGCGCGCCCACAATGAGCAGCTCATCCCTACCATCGAGGAGCTGCTTGCCGACGCCTCCCTGACCTACCCAGATCTCTCCGCCATCGTCGTGGGCACGGGGCCCGGACCATTTACCGGCCTGCGCGTGGGCATGGCCACCGCCTCCGCGTTGGGCGTGGCCCTCCACCTGCCCGTGCATGGCGTGTGCACCTTGGATGCCATCGCGCATGGTCGAATGGGGGAGTGGCTGGTGGCCATCGACGCTCGCCGCAAAGAGGTCTACTGGGCCACCTATGACGAAGGGGAGCGCCGTAGCGGCCCGAACGTATCGAAGCCGGAATCCCTCGATCTGAGCACCGCCGGACTTTCGAGTCCGGAGAGCACGCGCCTAGTGTTCCCAGAGTCCATCGCCCCGCGTTTGCCGGAAGGTATCGCTGACCTTCCCCGCGAGTGGGCCACACCGCGCGCCGCGGGTTTGGTGGCCTGCGCTGATCTGTCCGCTGAACCCGCGCCACTCGTCCCGCTCTACCTTCGCCGTCCCGATGCCGTGGAGCCACAGGCCAAGCCGCGCTCGGCCGCGCTCGTCGGCGGCATCGAGGACACTCCCGAATCATGAGGCTGCGCCCACTGACCCCCGCGGACGCGCCGCGCTGCGCCGAGCTGGAAAAGGTACTCTTCCCCGGCGAACACCCATGGCCGGCGCATGCCTTCGAGCAGGAAATCGCGGCGGGCCACACCACCTACTGGGCGGTTGACGCAAGCGACGACCACAACGACAACCGCGCGGAAGTTCTCGGTTACGCCGGCGTGGGACGGATGGGGCCCGCTGCCTGGCCGGAGTACGAAATCCACACCATCGGTGTCGACCCTGCCGCCCAACGGCAGGGCATCGCGCGGCTGATGATGGACGCCATCGTCGAGCTTGCAGATTCCCACGACGCGCCCATCTTCCTCGAAGTGCGCGTGGGCAACGATCCGGCCATCCGCCTCTACGAGGCCTATGATTTTGTCATCAACGGCCTGCGCCGCAACTACTATCAGCCCTCCGGCGCGGACGCCCACACCATGTACCGACCACGAAAGAGTGAGAGATGTTAATCCTCGGCATCGAGTCCTCCTGCGACGAAACCGGCGTGGGCATCATCGAGCTGTCTGAGAACGGACACATGGAGATCCGCGCCGACGTCGTCGCCTCCTCCATGGAACAGCACGCGCGCTTCGGCGGCGTGGTTCCGGAGATTGCCTCCCGCGCCCACCTCGAAGCCATGCCGCAGGTGATGAAGGCGGCGTTGGAGGAGGCAGGCATCGAGAAGCCAGATGCAGTGGCTGCCACCGTGGGGCCCGGACTGGCCGGCGCGCTCCTCGTCGGGGCGTCGGCAGCCAAGGCCTTTGCTTCCGCGTGGGGCGTGCCTTTCTACGGCGTCAACCACCTCGGCGGGCACGTCGCGGTGGCCAACCTCGAGGGCGAGGAGCTGCCGCACTCGGTGGCGCTGCTCGTCTCTGGCGGTCACACGCAGCTGCTCGAGGTGGAGGCCGTGGGCAAACCCATGAAGGAGCTGGGAACCACGCTTGACGACGCAGCCGGCGAAGCCTACGACAAAGTTTCCCGCCTCCTGGGGTTGGGGTATCCGGGAGGGCCGGTCATCGATAAGCTGGCCGTCCAAGGAAAGCCCACCATCGACCTGCCGCGAGGTTTGTCCAAGGCCGAGGACCTGCGCGGGCCCAACCGCCACAATTTCTCCTTCTCGGGACTCAAGACGGCGGTGGCACGCCACGTGGAAAAGGCCGAGCGCGAGGGCACCACGGTCCAGGTTGAGGACCTGTGCGCTTCCTTCCAGGAGGCGGTGGCCGATGTGCTTACCGCCAAGGCCGTGCGCGCCTGCCAGGACACCGGCGCTAAGGTGCTGCTGCTCGGTGGCGGCGTGGCGGCGAACTCGCGCCTGCGCGCCTTGGCGGCGAAGCGCTGCGAATCTGCGGGCATCGAGCTGCGCGTGCCGCGTTTCAAGCTGTGCACCGACAATGGCGTGATGATCGCCGCGGTGGCTGCCCAGCTCATCCACGAAGGCGCTGAACCTTCCGGTCTGGCGTGTGGGACCGATACGCAGCTTGAGGTGGAAGTCCCCCTCGTCGCCGCGCGTTAGCGGATTCGTGCCGCGCTCTGTGCTGTCGAGGCTGAGACGCGGGTCGCCACCGCGCTCTAGCGGATGCGCAACCCCCAGGGTGCCGGTAGTGTGATGACCGATAATCGTCCGGCTCACACACAAGGAGCTCACACCGCTATGACCACTGGTTTCCTCGTTAACCCTGACCTGTCCCGTCGCATCATCGAGTTTGAGCTCGAACAGGCAAATCAATTCCTCGGTGGTACCACCGAGGATCGCGTTTCCGTGGCCTTCCAGGATGATGGCCAGACTTACGCGGCGCTGTTTAACCCGAACGCGAAGGCTGACGACGCCGACCCGAACCCAGTGGCCTCCCTGGCCCGCAACGCCGCCGCTACCGGAAACTCCGCTTTCCTGCAGGACCCGATCCGCTCCATCTGCGGCCCGGTCATCTTCGTCACTGCCGACGGCGACGACAAGAACATCGACGAGGTCGTCGAGGCCGTTGAGCACGGTATCCGCGCGGTGAAGAACTACCGCGAGGACAACCCGGAGGAATACAACCTGTGGCGCGCGGCCGTCATCAACTCCGATAAGCAGGTTTAAATCCCTAACTCCCATAGACAGGCCGAGGGAGCGTTAGCGCAGCCCTCAGGAACCCAAGGACGCGACGGCTCGTCTCGAGCCCGAGCGTCTTTGGAGGTTTTCGGGTCTCTCTCCGGTTCTATTGGCCGAGGTTGCGGCGGGAATCATGACAACTCTCGCGCGCGCGAGGGCGGCGTTCGCGGAGGGCGAACGGGTTGGCGGCCCGGGCTGTTGAGGGCTAGCAGTCGCGAGGGTAGAGTGCTAGGCAGGTTGTTTTGACCCACAGTTGTTCACCCGCGACGACGGCTGTGCTGGGCTACCCACAACCGGCACACGCGCGTCCACGTGGGCGCGCATTAAGAACACTTTGGAGGAAATCATCATGGCAAACATCAAGCCGCTGGAGGACAAGGTCCTCGTCCAGATCGTTGAAGCTGAGACCACCACTGCGTCCGGCCTGGTTATCCCGGACTCCGCGAAGGAGAAGCCGCAGGAGGCCACCGTCGTAGCCGTCGGTCCGGGCCGCACCAACGACAAGGGTGAGGTTATCCCGGTTGGCGTTAACGAGGGTGACACCGTCATCTTCTCCAAGTACGGCGGCACCGAGCTGAAGTACGACGGCCAGGAGTACCTCCTGCTGTCCGCTCGTGATCTGCTCGCTGTCATCGAGAAGTAGGCGATTAACCCTATGCCAAAACTGATTGCATTTGACCAGGAGGCCCGCGAGGGCATCCAGCGCGGCGTTGACACGCTTGCCGACGCCGTCAAGGTCACCCTCGGCCCCCGCGGCCGCAACGTCGTGCTGTTCAAGGCTTTCGGTGGCCCGACCGTCACGAATGACGGCGTCACCATCGCCCGCGACATTGACCTCGACGATCCTTTTGAGAACCTCGGCGCCCAGCTGGTGAAGTCCGTGGCCGTCAAGACCAACGACATCGCCGGTGACGGCACCACCACCGCCACCTTGCTGGCCCAGGCACTCGTCTTCGAAGGCCTGCGCAACGTTGCTGCCGGCGCTAACCCGGTGGAGCTCAACAAGGGCATCGCCGCGGCGGCTGAGAAGGTCGTCGAGGAGCTCAAGAAGCGCGCCACCCCGGTGAACTCTTCTGCGGAGATCTCCCAGGTTGCCACCGTGTCCTCCCGCGATGCGGAGGTCGGCGAGATGGTTGCCGGCGCGATGGACAAGGTGGGCAAGGACGGCGTCGTGACCGTCGAGGAGTCCCAGACCATCGAGTCCACCGTGGACGTTACTGAGGGTATTTCCTTCGACAAGGGCTACCTCTCCCCGTACTTCGCAACGGAGGAGGAGACCTACAACGCCGTGCTTGACGACGCCGCAATTCTCCTCGTCCGCAACAAGATCTCCTCCCTGCCGGACTTCTTGCCGCTGCTGGAGAAGATCGCGGAGTCCTCGCGCCCGACGCTCATTATTGCAGAGGACATCGAGGGCGAGCCGCTGCAGGCGCTCGTCGTGAACTCCATCCGCAAGGTCCTCAAGGTCGCCGCCGTGAAGTCCCCGTACTTCGGCGAGCGCCGCAAGGGCTTCATGGACGACCTGGCTGTCGTCACCGGCGCTACCGTCGTCGACCCGGAGGTTGGCATCAACCTCAAGGAGGTCGGCCCGGAGGTTCTCGGTTCTGCCCGCCGCGTCACCGTGTCCAAGGAAGACACCGTGATTGTGGATGGTGCAGGTACCGCTGAGGCCGTCGAGGAGCGCCGCGAGCAGCTGCGTCGCGAAATCGAGCGCACCGATTCCACCTGGGATAAGGAGAAGCTCGAGGAGCGTCTGGCCAAGCTCTCCGGTGGCGTTGCCGTCATCCGCGTTGGTGCCGCTACCGAGACCGAGGTCAACGAGCGCAAGCTGCGCGTCGAGGACGCCATCAACGCCGCCCGCGCGGCCGTTGAAGAGGGCGTTATCGCTGGCGGCGGCTCCGCGCTGGTTCAGATCTCCCAGGAGCTCGAGGCCTTCGCCGAGGGCTTCGAGGGCGAGGCCAAGGTAGGTGTGCTGGCCGTAGCCCGCGCGCTAACCCGCCCGGCCTACTGGATCGCTGAGAACGCCGGCTTGGATGGTTCCGTCGTCGTCGCCCGCGTTGCCGAGCAGGCCAACGGTGAAGGCTTCAACGCCGCCACCCTGGAATACGGCAACCTGCTGGAGCAGGGCATCATCGACCCGGTGAAGGTCACCCACTCCGCAGTTGTTAACGCCGCCTCCGTGGCCCGCATGGTGCTCACCACCGAGGCTTCCGTGGTGGAGAAGCCCGCCGAGGAGGAACCGGCACAGGCAGGCCACGCGCACGCCCACTAAAAGCGCGGGGAAACAACGTTTCTCCGGGAATAGCAAAGAGCTACAAGAAAAGGCCCGTCGCCCAAGCCCCGTACGTGGGGAAGGGGCTGCGGGCCTTTGTCCTGCATTCACCGGTGACTCACCGGTGAGTAACTGTTCTACGGAGCTAGCCGTGCGATCCCCTGGGATGTGGGCACGGAGTCCGGGGGTTGCCTCGACGCGAAGACTGTCGGTACGAGCGGGAAATGATGCTACCTAAAGAAACCACGCGTCTGGCCCCGTTACGGCTACGAAGCGTGAAGCGAGGGGCTTAGGCGCTGACGGTGGCGTGAGCGTCGCGCGAGCGCAGAGCTACGACGCGCTCAGATTCACTCATGCCACCCCACACGCCGTAGGGCTCGCCGGAGGCCAGGGCATGTTCGCGGCACATTTCGATGACTGGGCAGGTGTGGCAGATCGCCTTGGCGCGGCTTTCGCGCTGAGCGCGGGCGCGCCCGCGCTCGCCGTCCGGGTGGTAGAACACGTCAGAGTTTTCTCCACGGCATGCCCCGTGGAGCTGCCAATCCCAAAAGTCCGCATTCGGCCCGGGGAGCAGGAAGGACTGAGACACGTTCGATTCTCCTTAATCAAAGATAGAGCGCCCGGGTGCGCATCGTGCTGTGGGCAAGCCTTTGCACGGGGTGGCGCCCTGAGCACCGGGGCGAGGTGAGACGAGATAGAAGTGTGTCCCCCTTGGGTAAACGGCGCGTTACGCAATGCTGACATGTAGGTGTAGCAGGCCGAAAACTCTCACTTTTACCCTTGATGACCTGCACCTACATCTAAGATGAACGGTGTATGAACTTTTCTCATAGCCGTCGAAGGGTGGCGAATAGGCCCGTCGTTTCGGGTTTCAACCAAAGGTTGTGACATGATATTCGTGCAGAATATGAACTAATACACCAAGCAGAACAAGCAAGGATGACAGTGGCTACTCAAGCTACAGACGCGAGCGGCTCCTCAGCGGCGTCGAAGCGCGACAGCGATAAGGAACTAGCGGACCTCGTTCCGCTCGCTGTCGACGGTAGCCGCCGCGCCCTACAGCGCATCATGCGCATTATTCACCCGCAGGTCCTGCGCTATTGCCGCGCCCGCATCGGCGGCCACCGTCAGCCCACGGCGGAGGATGTGGCGCAGGAAATCTGCTTGGCGGTGGCGACGTCGATTGGCACGTACAAGGACAAGGGCCGCCCGTTTATGGCCTACGTGTATGGCATCGCTGCCCACAAGGTGACCGACGCCCACCGCGCCCTCAGCCGCGATCACACCCACCCCACGGACGACGTCCCGGAAGACGCCGCTGAGGACGCTACCCCCGAAGAATCCGCTCTGGTCGTGGACGGTAGTAACAGAGTGCGGGCCATGCTCGATACGTTAAGTGACAAGGCCCGGGACATTATCATTTTGCGTGTGTTTGTGGGGCTGTCGGCAGAGGAGACCGCAGAAATTGTGGAGTCCACCCCTGGCGCAGTCCGCGTGGCACAGCATCGTGCACTGGCGCAATTGCGCAAATCCCTCGACTCGCACGAGACGCAATGAACCAGCAGTGGGGCTAGCACAAGCTAGCAGTGAGCCATCGGCACTTGGCACCGATAAGTTAAGAATTTCTCTATCAAGGAAGGGAGGACATCGTGGCAAAGAAGGACCAGCCTCAGCAGGGCGTCGCTGAGCAGCTGCAGCCTTTGGTTGATGATGATGCATTCCTCACCACTCTCTCCGAAGGAACGGATCCCTCCGATGGCGGTGATGAGCTGGCAGGGCTCCTGCTGGAGTTGCGCGGGGACGTCGAAAAGCAGATGCCCCCGGCCCCGCTCATTGAAGGCGCGGACGAAGAGCCGGAGGTTATTTCCCTGGATGCGGCACGTCGCCGTCGTCGGGGCAAGCCATTCATCCACGGCCTCATCGGCGCGGCCGCAGCTACGCTGCTGATCGCGGGTAGCGGAGCGGTGGTCGTCAACGCCGGCCCGGGATCGCCGCTTTATGGCGTGAATCAGTCGCTCTTCGGCACGAACAATGAGGATGTGTCCGTAGTGGAGCTCGCTGGAACGCTCGACGAAATGGAAAAGCGTTCCGCGCAGGGAGACATGGACGGCACCCGCCAGTTGCT
Source organism: Corynebacterium sp. HMSC074A09 (assembly GCF_001811545.1). NCBI lineage: Bacteria > Bacillati > Actinomycetota > Actinomycetes > Mycobacteriales > Corynebacteriaceae > Corynebacterium > Corynebacterium sp. HMSC074A09. The sequence goes on from NZ_KV805150.1 coordinate 78,465, forward strand.
CGAAGAAGCCCGGAAGATGGTGGACCAGGCCAAGCGGGAACGCGAGGCAGAAGCGCCGCGTACGACGAGGCAGCAGCCCCGCGCCACGGTGACGCAGACGCAGACCGTGGAAAAGCCCGTTCCGGTGGAAGAGGAGCAGCCGCCGCAGGAGCCGGCAACCGTCACGCAGACCCAGACTGCAGTGTCCACCGTTGTGGTCACCCAGACGGTGTCGGCCGGTAACCCGCTGAACCCTCCAGCGCCTACTTACCCGGAGCCGAGCCAGCCGGGTGGTGGCGAGCAGCCAACGCCTCCGCAGGGCGGTAACTCCGACGGGGATGGTACTGGGGATAACGGCCAACTCCCGCCGCCGCAGTTCCAGCAATAAAACGCACAGAACCTCTCCTTCCCACAGCGGGGAGGAGAGGTTCTTTCGTTGTATAAGGCGCGGTACTTAATCCGCGCCAACCGCGCGCGTTAGTAGCGCGAATCCATGCCGTCGAGGTAGCCCACCGCATAATCCCACGGGACGTAGCGCATGGGGTCCGGCTCCGCGCCCGGCTCGTGGACAGGGGCGAGCTGGCCTGCCAGCGTGGCCTGCATGTTGGAGGCCATGATGTCCCACTCGTAGAAGTGGTTCTCCTCGCAGTCCTCGCAGAAAAAGAAGATGCCGTCGATGCCGCGCGGGCTGAGAACGCGCGCGAACTCTTGGACCATGGCCAGATCGTGGATGACGGCGAGACGGTCCTCTTCGGACAGCGGCTCGACGTGGTCCTCTTCCTCGAGGAAGGAAGCTGGGTCGTTGGGATCGTCCGCGAAAGGATCGCGGGGCATGTTGGCGAAAAAGTTCACGTCTGCGAGCCTATTAACTCCGTGCGCGCATAGCAATTCTCTCTCGACATCGATTCGCCCACCCACGGCTACCACTACGGGGCGTCTACGCACTACAGTGAGGGCTACCGCATACAACTATCTGGTCAGTTTAGGAGAGCCCCACCCTCATGAGCCACGTCCACACCGGCGGAGACAACCCCGACAAGATTGCACTCTACGGCCTTACTTTTGATGATGTCCTGCTGTTGCCGGCAGAATCCAACGTCGTTCCCTCCGAGGTGGATACCTCGGCCCAGTTCACCCGCAACATTCGCCTCGGCGTGCCGCTGGCATCCGCCGCGATGGACACCGTGACCGAGGCCCGCATGGCCATCGGCATGGCGCGTCAGGGCGGCATCGGCGTCCTGCACCGCAACCTTTCCGCAGAGGAGCAGGCTCAGCAAGTAGAGATTGTGAAGCGCTCCGAGTCCGGCATGGTGACCGACCCGGTCACCGCCACCCCGGACATGACTATCGATGAAGTGGACACGCTGTGCGCGCGGTTCCGGATTTCGGGCCTGCCGGTCGTCGATAAGCAGGGCACCCTCGTGGGTATCTGCACCAACCGTGACATGCGCTTCGAGCCGGATTTCTCCCGCAAGGTTTCCGAGATTATGACCCCGATGCCGCTGGTTGTGGCCAAGGAAGGCGTCAGCAAGGAGGAGGCGCTGGCGCTGCTGTCCGCCAACAAGGTGGAGAAGCTGCCCATCGTCGACGATGCAAACAAGCTCGTCGGCCTCATCACCGTCAAGGACTTTGTCAAGACTGAACAGTTCCCCAACGCCTCCAAGGATTCTTCCGGGCGCCTGCTCGTGGCGGCGGGCATCGGTACCGGTGAGGAGTCCTACCAGCGCGCGGGCCAGCTTGTCGACGCCGGCGTGGACGTCCTCGTCGTCGACTCCGCCCACGCCCACAACAACCGCGTGCTGGAGATGGTCTCCCGCGTGCAGAAGGACTTCGGCGACCGCATTGACGTCATCGGCGGCAACCTGGCCACCCGTGAAGCAGCCCGCGACATGATTGAGGCTGGCGCCGACGCCATCAAGGTCGGCATCGGACCGGGCTCCATTTGCACCACGCGCGTCGTGGCGGGCGTCGGTGCCCCGCAGATCACCGCCATCATGGAGGCCGCCGCCGTGGCAGGCCCGGCGGGCGTGCCGGTTATCGGCGATGGCGGTATGCAGTACTCCGGTGACGTCGCCAAGGCCTTGGCAGCCGGCGCCGATGCCGTCATGCTGGGCTCCATGCTGGCCGGTACCACGGAGGCACCGGGTGACATCGTTGTGGTCCAGGGCAAGCAGTACAAGCGTTACCGCGGAATGGGTTCTATGGGTGCCATGCAGGGCCGCGGCCTGACGGGCGAGAAGCGCTCCTACTCCAAGGACCGCTACTTCCAGGCCGACGTCAAGAGTGAGGACAAGCTGGTGCCAGAAGGCGTCGAGGGACGCGTGCCTTTCCGCGGTGATATTGATGCCATCGTTCACCAGATCGTGGGCGGCCTGCGCGCTTCCATGGGCTACACCGGCTCCGCTAACCTGGCTGAGCTCAAGACCAAGCAGTTTGTCCAGATCACTGCTGCGGGGCTCAAGGAGTCTCACCCGCACCACCTCCAGCAGATCGTCGAAGCTCCGAACTACCGCTAAGGACTAAGAATGCGCGATTACGTAGAAATCGGCGTGGGCCGCGAGGCCCGCCGCACCTATGACTTGAACCAGATTTCCCTGGTGCCGACTCGCCGCACCCGTTCCTCCAAGGACGTGGACACCTCATGGCACATCGATGCCTACACCTTCGACGTTCCGTTCGTTTCGGCGCCGACTGATGCGCTGGCCACACCCGAATTTGTCATCGAGATGGGCAAGCAGGGCGGCTTGGGTGTTATTAACGCCGAAGGCCTGTGGGGCCGTCACGAGGATTTGGAAGGCGCGATTGCCCGCGTGACGGAGAACTTCGGCGACCTGTCCACGCTGCAGGAGCTGCACGCAGCACCCCTGAATGAGGAGTTGCTGGCAGAGCGCATCGCGCAGGTGCGCGATTCCGGCGTGACCGTGGCCGTGCGCGTCTCCCCGCAGCACGCCCGCGAGCTGGCGCCCGTGGTTATTAAGGCCGGCGCGGAGTTGCTGTTCATCCACGGCACTTTGATTTCCGCCGAGCACGTGCAGACTGGCGGCGAGCCGCTCAACTTGAAGGAGTTCATCGGCTCGCTGGATACCCCGGTGGTGGCCGGTGGCGTGGCGGATTACACCACGGCGCTGCACCTCATGCGCGCGGGCGCTGCGGGCATTATCGTTGGCTCCGGCGTGAACACCAACCCGGAGACCGTAGGTATTGATATCCCCATGGCGACGACCATCGCGGATGTTGCGGCCGCACGCCGCGACTACCTGGATGAGACTGGGGGCCGCTACGTGCACGTGCTTGCCGACGGCGACATCTTCACCTCCGCCGACATCGCCAAGGCCATTGCCTGTGGCGCCGATGGTGTCGTTCTAGGGCCAGTGCTGGCCCGCGCGGCGGAGGCCGGCGGCAAGGGCTGGTACTGGCCGTCCACGGCCGGCCACCCGCGTTTCCCGCGCGGCCTCATCGAGCCGATTGGCGTGGCCGATGCCCTCCTGGGCACCGGCACTTCTGGCGCCGATGCTTTTGACGCCGCTGCTTCTGGCAACGCAGCTTCTGGCACCGCCGAGGATGCCTCAGCGGGTGCGCCTTCGTTGGAGGTCGTGCTCCATGGCCCGTCCAACGAACCGCTGGGTGAGCTCAACTTGGTTGGCGGGCTGAAGCGCGCCATGGCAAAGTGCGGCTACACGGATCTGAAGTCTTTCCAGAAGGTTGGGCTAGCCGTTCGCTAGTCCTGCAGGCGCAGCTTCCCCCGTTGGGGCGCTGCGCCGCTCAGCCTGCCTCGGGACGGAGTTTACTTCGCTGCCTCGGCGTCCTTTGTGCTGAGCACTGGACTCACTGCTGGATCAGAGCTGCGATTGCGTGGCTTGTGAAACCGCGGTAGCCGGGGCTTCTTCAGGCGGCGTGGGCGCAGTGCCACCTTGCGGAAAACCACGCGCCCGCGCGCCGGCGCCATGGTTTGCAGCACCGAGGCCACCACCACCAGCCCGATAGCTGCCAGCTTGAGCTGAGAAATATTCTGTGAAAGCAGAATCCAGCCAAAGAGCGCGGCGAAAACGGGCTCCAAAGCGATCAAGATGGAAAAGACGTTGGGGGCGAGCCTGCGCAGCGCAATGAATTCCAACGAATAGGGGATGAGCGAGGCCAGCACGCCCGTGCCCAGGGCAAACAGCAATAGGGTGGGGTCGCTGGCCAACGCCACCGCCCCGCGCCCACCCACTGGCAGGAGCACGAGGCCGCCGATGAGGAAAGCCATAGCCAAGCCGTCTGCACCGCTAAAGAGCGCCCCGGCCTTCTTGCTGGCCAAGATATAAGCAGCCCACATCGCGCCGGCGCACAGCAGGAAGAACACACCTCGCAGGTCGAGGGGGTCTCCGTTGAAGGAATCCAGGCCCATCAGACCCATGCCGAGAAGGGCGAGGGCGACGCAGGTGGCGTCGCGAAGCGAGCGGGAGAGGCACGCCGCCAGCAGCAGCGGGCCGAGGAACTCGATGGTGACCGCAGGGCCCAGCGCAACGAGCTCGATGCCGGCGTAGAAGAAGCCGTTCATCAGGCCCAGCGTGAGGCCGAAAATGGTGGCGGAGATCCATTTCTCACGGCTCCATGTGTGCACGCGCGGTCGCGCAATGGCGAGCAGAATCACAGCGGCGAAAAGCAGACGCAGCGAGGCAGTGCCCCACGGGCCGCCAATGGGGAAAAGCTGAATGGCGAGGCTCGCTCCGAGCTGGAGGGAAAAGCACGAGCCGATGACGCACAGAACGGCAAACGGATTGGTCATGCAGTTCATTGTGGGGTGGGAAGAACTGTTAGTCTATCTACAGTTTTTAACACGTACCTGTTAGGGATTCTGTCATGTTGGATCTGCACCGTTTGCGCATTCTCTACGAGCTGCAACGCCTCGGCACCGTCACCGCGGTGGCGGAATCGCTGCGCTATACGCACTCGGCTATCTCCCAACAACTGGCGCAGTGTGAAAAGGACGTCGGCGTGGCGCTGTATGAAAAGGTCGGCCGGCGCGTGCGTTTGACGGAGCAGGGGGAAATCCTTGCGTCTTATGCTGAGCGGATGCTCGCGTTGGCGGATGAGGCGGAGTCGCAGGTCATCGCATCAACCAATGCGGTGCGTGGCACGATTAAGGTCACGACGTTTCAAACCATCATGTCCTCGCTGGTCCCGCGGGCGCTCACGGAGCTGGCCAGGGAGTACCCGGACCTGCGCGTGCAGATCATCCAGCGCGAAGCCGATGGCGCGATGGAGCTGCTGGCGCGCCGGGAGGTGGACCTCATCCTGGGTGAGGAGTACGAGTCGGACATGCCCGCCACGGATGAGCACACCCATCGGGAGCTGCTTCTCGACGACCCCCTCCGCCTCATCACCCCACTCACCGGCCCCTGGAGCGAGTTGCGATTGGAGGATTTTGCAGCGTTCGATGACGAAATCCCTTTTGCCATGGACCCGGAGGAGTTTTTGTTGGGGAGGTTCGTCCACCGGCTGTGCCGCAGGCATGGGTTTAACCCCAGTGTGCTCTATGAAACCCCGGACCCGTTCCTGCACGCGCACCTGGTGCGTACGGGCCACGCGGTGGCGGTGATCTCGGACCTTTTTCTCGAAGAGATCGAAGGCGTGCGTGTGGTTGCCTTGCCTGGTAATCCCACCCGCACGCTCTACATCGCGGTTCGCGCTGGGCGCGAGGGACACCCTGCGCTGCGGGCGTTTCGGGCGGCGTTGAGCAAGGCAGCTGCCACCGCGAAAGATTATGGGCCACTCCCTGCGGTCTAGGGTGCGGGTTCTTGCGTTAAACTGATGACCGTGACTAACCCAAATACAACCCCGCGTCCTGTCCTCGTGGTGGATTTTGGCGCCCAGTACGCGCAGCTCATCGCCCGGCGCGTGCGTGAGGCCAACATCTACTCCGAGGTTGTCCCCAATTCCGCCTCCGTGGAGGACATCAAGGCCAAGAACCCGGCCGCGCTGATCCTTTCCGGTGGCCCGTCTTCCGTATACGCGGACGGCGCCCCTGCTCTGAAGCCGGAGCTGCTCGAGCTCGGCATCCCGGTCTTTGGTATCTGCTACGGCTTCCAGTCCATGACCCAAGCCCTGGGCGGCACCGTGGCCTCCACGGGTGCCCGCGAGTACGGCCGCACGGACATGACCGTGTCCGGCGGCGTGCTGCACAAGGGTCTGGAGGACACCCACAAGGTGTGGATGTCTCACGGCGATTCGGTCACGGAAGCCCCGGAGGGCTTTGAGGTGACCGCCTCTTCCGAGGGCGCTCCCGTGGCAGCCTTCGAGTGCCTGTCCAAGCAGATGGCCGGCGTGCAATACCACCCGGAAGTTCTCCACTCGCCGCACGGCCAGGAGGTGCTCACGCGCTTCCTGACTGAGGTAGCAGGCTTGGAGCAGAACTGGACCGCGGAGAACATCGCGGAGCAGCTCATCAACGATGTGCGCGAGCAGATCGGCGAGGAAGGCCGCGCAATCTGCGGCTTGTCCGGCGGCGTGGATTCCGCCGTAGCCGCAGCCCTCGTGCAGCGCGCAATCGGTGACCGTTTGACCTGTGTCTTCGTCGACCACGGTCTGCTTCGCGCGGGTGAGCGTGAACAGGTGGAGAAGGACTTCGTGGCGTCGACTGGCGCCAAGCTCATCACCGCTGATGAGCGCGAGGCTTTCCTTTCCAAGCTGGCCGGTGTGACCGAGCCGGAGGCCAAGCGTAAGGCCATCGGTGCGGAGTTCATCCGCTCCTTCGAGCGCGCCGTCGACCAGGCCCTGGACGGCCAGGATGCCGCCTTCCTGGTGCAGGGCACGCTGTACCCGGACGTGGTGGAGTCCGGTGGCGGTGACGGTACCGCGAACATTAAGTCCCACCACAACGTGGGCGGCCTGCCTGACGACGTCGAATTCGAGCTCGTCGAGCCGCTCCGCCTGCTCTTCAAGGATGAGGTGCGCGCGGTTGGCCGTGAACTGGGCCTGCCGGAGGAGATCGTGGCGCGCCAGCCCTTCCCGGGCCCGGGCCTGGGTATCCGCATCATCGGCGAGGTCACCGAGGAGCGCCTCGAGACGCTGCGTCAGGCGGACCTCATCGCGCGTACCGAGCTGACCAACGCTGGTCTGGACGGCGAGATTTGGCAGTGCCCGGTGGTGCTGCTTGCCGACGTCCGCTCCGTCGGCGTCCAGGGCGACGGCCGCACCTATGGCCACCCGATCGTCCTGCGCCCGGTCTCCTCCGAGGACGCCATGACCGCAGACTGGACCCGCCTGCCGTACGACGTGCTGGAGAAGATCTCCACCCGCATCACCAACGAGGTCAAGGAAGTCAACCGCGTGGTGCTCGACGTAACCTCGAAGCCGCCGGGAACCATCGAGTGGGAGTAAGCGCAGCCGAAAGACACTAGGACACGCACTGTAGTAGTGCAGTGGAGTATCTCAGTGAGATAGCTCGGTGGTAGAAAGCGGGCAGCGAAGCAAACTCCCAGACGCTGTGTAGCGCGGCCGCGTTCCCCGTTTTCGATCCCCGGCACTCAGCTCCGCGGAATGGGGGCAGATGGCGCGGTGCCAGGCTCCTGCGTACCCTCCAGGGGGTGGTCGCGACAGGCGCCAGTCTGGATGGCGTTAGCGTGCCCGTTGCCAGTATCGACGGCGTTAGTACGCACGGCACAAGGACGCATACCTCTATATCGCGCGCGCGAGTAGCCGCACGCCGAGCAAATTTTCTCAGCGAGCGGCTGGTTAAAGCGGCTGTGTGCCGTAGGGTGTCTCCGGCTGGTGGGGCTGCGGAGCGGCAGCCTGCGACCGGTTGGTTCGGCGGAGCGGTGACCCGCGAGCCGCTGAACCATTGAGCCGGCGGGGTGGCGCTTCCACCGTGAGATCAGGGCGAAGTCTACGGACTAAAAGCACTCATGAACTCGGTGGCGGGTCCGGAGGTTCGCCGGAGTTATGCGGTGGCGCGCCGGAGACAGGGGCTGGTGTCCCACGCGGCGTGGTGCGTGGGTCGGGCGGGCCGGATGCCGGCGGATCCGTGGATGCGCGAGCTGGCCCCGGAGCGGAGCGCGGCGGGTGGGCCGGGCTTTCAATGGGAATCGGCGGCCCCGCCCACGGCGGCAGGTAGTGCACGCGGCCATCGATGCGGTCGAGGCGCCCGCGGCCGGTGGGCTTTTCTGGATCATCGTCATTGACCGCGTTGTGATACGCACACAGTGGCACCAAGTTGGCCATGTTTGTCGGCCCGCCGTCCTGGAAACGGGTGAGGTGATGAATTTGCGAATCCTCCGCGGGCGCGTTGCAACCCGGCCACGCGCACGTCGGGTGCTCCGCAGACAGCGCGAGGCGCTGCTTGGTGTTGGCGAAACGGCTCGCCATGTACAGGTTCACGGGGCCGTGGTGGGGGTGGACGAGGGTGATGAGGCCGACGTCGGCAAGCTTTTCGCGCACGAACTCCGCACCCGTCATCGTGGCCCCATTAGTCAGCTGCAACTCAATCTCCTCGCCATCACCATCGACGATGCGGTCGAGCTCATCCAATCGCACGATGACGTTGGACTGCAGCTTCTGGCCGGAGCCACCCCCGCCGCGGAACACGGTATGCGCCGCGGTGAGCAAGTCCTTGTCGGTGGTCTTAAGCACGGCCAGCAATTTGGAAATATTGAGCGAGGAATCCGTAATGCTCAGCGTGTGGTTGCGGCCCGCGCGCCGCGTCACTCGCACGCCTGGGGCGGGGTCCTTGGGCGGGCGCCATTCTTTGAGCTTTGCCTTCGCCACCATGGGGATTTTCTCCCGCGGGGTGGCAGCTAGTAGCTGGCGCAGCTCCCAGGCCCTGCGGGCTTTGAGCTTGGAACAATAGCGCTCGATATCGAGGAGCGTGAACACGTCGTGGCCCGTGCGGCGGGCCTTGCGCTGCCGGGAGCGGAACATCGTGTCCCCGAAATACACCGCGTGCAGCCCTAGGAGCTTCTCCGCGAAATCCGGCCGCGCACCCATCTCAACCAGCTGAGCGCGTGTGACACCGGCGCATTGCTCGACCACGTCGAGCCCGCGCGCTAGTGCTTGAATGTAACCCCCCAGTTGCATAGCCCACAGCCTAAACCAGGCCGGGGAACCTCGCTACTTGAGCGCAGAAATCGCAGCGCAAAGCTTATCGACGTCCCTCTCTTCCGTCGACCACGCCGTACAGAATCGCACCACGCGCAGGCCTTCGTGTTCTTCGAAGAACTGGCACACGAAGTCTTGCGAGAGCTTCTCTTCCTGCTCGCGGGTCAACAGCGCGAATTGCTGGTTGGTGGGGGAGTCAAAGAGCATGTCGATGCCTGCGGCACGAAATGCCTCGGCGATGCGCTGGGCTTGGGCATTGGCGCGGGCGCAGATCTGCTCGTAGAGGGTCGTTGCTGCGTCGGCGGAGGCAGTAGGAGGGGCGCTGAAGAGGGCGGCGAATTGCGCGCCGAGCAACCAGCCCTTGGCTAGCAGGCCGCCGTTTTGCTTCATCGCATTGCGAAAGCGCGGCGCGCCCGCGGGGAAGACGATGGCCTCGCCGAAGAGGGCACCGCATTTGGTGCCGCCGATGGTGAAGACGTCGACAAGCGTGGCCAGGTCCGGCAGGGTGATATCCGCAGCGGACAGGCCGTAGCCGAGGCGGGCGCCGTCGACAAACAGGCCCAGATCGTACTCGTCGCAGACCTCGCGCAGGGCCACGAGTTCGGCGCGGGAGTAGGCGGTGCCGAACTCGGTGGGCTGCGTGATGTAGACCAGTGCGGGCTCCGGCATGTGCTCTTCCACCCCGGAGGCGCGGTACTCATCCATGCAGGCGCGAACCTGCGCGGCGGTGATTTTTCCCAGCTGGTTCGGCAACGTGATGACCTTGTGCCCGGTGTGCTCGATGGCGCCCGTCTCATGGGTGGCGATGTGCCCGCTATCCGCCGCGATGACACCCTCCCAGGGGCGCAGGCGGTGGGCGATGATGGTGGCGTTGGCCTGCGTGCCACCGACCATGAAATGCACCTCAGCGTTCGACGCCTGGCAGACAGTGCGGATGCGCTCAGCGGCCGTGGCGCACAGCTCGTCGGCGCCATAGCCGGCATAAGCCCCACCCGCCCCCGCGATGGCATCAAGGACGCGGGGGTGGGCTAAACGGTGGTAATCGTTGCCGAAGTGAATCATGGTGGGCCAGTTTAGCCGGTGACGGTGAGCTCGCCGATGCCTTGGTCGATGCGGATATCTAGCAGCGCATCATCGTCATGGCGGTTGGTGCAGTTGCTTTCTCCTAAGCCGCTGTCACAGGTGAGTGATACAGGGACGTCCTTCGGGAGGATGACCTCGACGCTGCCGATGCCGACGTCGATGGTGACATCGTGCTTTTCCTTGAGGTCTTCGATTTGGCTCAAATCCACCGTTGAGGTGCCAATACCTAGGTCATAGTATTCCTGGAGCTCATCTTCATGGGTGGGCGCGATGTGCTGAGAACCGACATTGAAGCGGGCGCTGAAGCCGGATTCTTCGTCGGCCTCGATGACGAAGGTACCTCCAAAGAAGGCAATCGTCAGGGCAGCCCCCACAGCGCCGAGGGTAATCGCGGCCTCAGCCCACTGCGAACCGCGCTTCTTTTTCGGTTCTTCCCGCGGGCCCGGCTCCGGCAGGTCCCAGGCATCGGGCACCACGCCGAGTGGATCCCAGGACGGCGGGGTCGTGCGCCCCGGTGGGAAGGGGTGTCCGTCTGCTGGGGTATAAGGGTTGAGGTTGACCGGTTCCTCGCGCACCGGCTGTTCGGCAGCCAACAGCCCGCTGGGCGGTAGCGGTTCGCGTTGGTGAAGGGCGTACCACGCCAGCGCCAACAGGCCGAAGGTCAGCGCAGCGGGCGGAAGGCCGGCGAGGAATTGTCCGCTGAGGAACAGCGGGCCGGAGCCAAACGTCAGAAGGACGCCGATAATCAGCACCCAGCCGAGCTCTTGTTCCTCCTTGACGCCATCCTTGCCCATGGCCGCATCGAGCGGGCAGTAGGGCGAACCGAAGCGCGGCATGAGCGCCCACGCGAGGAGGTAGGCGGCGATGCCGCCGCCGAAGGCGAGTGCTGCGACCACGAAGGCCACGCGCACAATCGTGGGGTCAAGCTGGTAGCGCACCGCGATGCCTTCGCAGACACCAGCGATGTGCGCGTCACCGCCCTGTTTCTTGGGAAGGCGGACGGGGCGGGTCGTCCACATCTGGTTGAGTGTGCTGTTCTTCGTCATGCTTTTATGGTGCCGCGTGGGGCCTCGCGGCGGTATCGGTAATCGCCCTGATTTTTTGACCTCAGGGTTGTCCCTGATGTGCCCGAGGGGTGGCGCGTGGGACTATGGCTAGTATGACTTCGCCCTATGTGCCCGCAGAAAACGCGGCGCCCTATCCCGTGATGTCGCGTCCCCAATCTGGCCGCGTGGTCGCCGGCGTGGCGGCGGGGCTGGCGCAGAATCTGGGGGTTTCGGCGCTCTCCGTGCGCATCGCCTTGACCGCGTTGACCCTGCTGGGTGGGGTGGGGGCGATGGCCTATGCCGGGCTGTGGATTTTCACGCCCGCGCTTGACGACGCCCCCTCCACCCGCCGCAGCCCCCTCTCCCTCGTGCTGGTGTTCCTGGCGCTGGCGGGTAGTGCGGTGGGTGTGTTGGGGGTTTCGGGGGCGTCGCTAAGCGTGGCGGTGCCATTGGCGGTGGTGGCCATCGGCGCGGTGCTGGCGTGGTTGGCGTATGACCGCGGGCTGAACACGCCGGTGGGCCTGGTTGCTGTGGCGGCCGGTGCCGTCCTGGTCATCGGTGGCGTCGTGGTGGCGGCGGTGACGTGGGAGAGCGGATCGGGTTCGGCGATCCTGGCCACGGCGCTGACGCTGGTGGGCTTTGGCGCGCTGGTGGTGCCGCTGGTGCTGAAGCTCTGGCGCTCGCTATCTCAGGAACAGGCGGCGAAGGCGGTTTCGGAGGAGCGCGCCGAGATTGCCGCCCGCCTGCACGATTCGGTGCTGCAGACGCTGGCGCTGATTCAGAAGCAGGCGGGGGATTCGCGCGAGGTGACGCGTTTGGCGCGCGCCCAAGAACGCGAGCTGCGCGCCTGGCTTTTCGATGCCCCCTCCGCCGCCCCCACCACCTGTTTCGGTGCCCTCGAATCGGCGTGCGGGGAGGTGGAAGATCTCTTCGACATGCGGGTATCTGCTGTGACGGTGGGTGAGGACACGGAGCTGACGGAGTCCGCGAAGCTGCTTATCCAGGCCGCGCGTGAGGCCATGGTGAATGCCGGCAAGCATGCGGGTGTGGACGTGGTGGATGTTTATGCGGAGTTGTTGGCGGGCGAGCTGAGTATCTTTGTGCGCGACCGCGGGGTGGGTTTCGACGTGGAGGATATTCCCGCTGATAGGCACGGGATTCGTGACAGTATTCGCGCGCGCGTAGAAGGATCTGGTGGGCGCGTGCGGATTTCCTCGACCCCGGGGGAGGGCACCGAGGTGGAGCTCGCGGTAGCGTTATGAGCATGGTGAAGGTCTTTTTGGTTGATGATCACTCCGTCTTTCGCGCGGGCGTTCGCGCGGAGCTGGCGGCGTCCTCGGAGATTGAGATCGTGGGCGATGCCGGGACCGTTGCGGAGGCGCTGGAGGGCATTGCGCGTACCTCCCCGGACGTGGTGCTTCTCGACGTCCACATGCCCGACGGCGGTGGCCTCGCCGTTATTAACGCGACGGCTAATCAGCCGTCGCGGCCGGTGTTTTTGGCGCTGAGCGTGTCAGATGCGGCGGAGGACGTGATTGCGCTGATTCGGGCGGGCGCGCGCGGGTATGTGACGAAGAATATTTCCGGCCCGGATCTGGCCGAGGCGGTGGTGCAGGTCAATAGCGGGGATGCGTATTTCTCGCCGCGCCTGGCGGGTTTTGTCCTCGACGCTTTTGCTTCCGGTTCGCCCGCGCCGGAGCCGGAGGAGGGACAAGACCCGGCGGTGGATGCGCTCACGCGGCGCGAGCTAGAGGTCTTGCGGTTGCTTGCGCGCGGCTATACGTACCGCGAGATTGGCAAGCAGCTGTTTATTTCGGTGAAGACGGTGGAAACACACGCCTCCAATATTTTGCGCAAGACCCAGCAGTCCAACCGCCATCAGCTCACGCGCTGGGCCACCTCGCGCGACCTGGCTTAAACAGCCTGGCCTAGGCGGGTTGGGTTTAGGCAGGGGGTGCGTAGGCGAGCTTGCGGGAGCCGTCGACGTGGGGAAAGAGCAGGAAGGCCGCGCCTGAAACGAGCACCCACACCAGTGCGCTGCCCCAGGCAGGCAGCGCGAGGAGTGGGGAGAACATGACCATCAACCACAGCACCATAAGCGGGATGAGCTGTGCCGCGTTGGGCAGCATGGTGACGTTGTGGCGCTGGGCATAATCACGCAGGTCCGCGCGGTAGGGGTGTAGGAGTACGAGCGCGCAGGCCGCGAGGAGGAGGAGCAGGCTGAGCCCCAGCGCGAGGCCGAAGTGGATGCGGCTGGTACCCACCGCCACGGCGGCGCCGGCCAAGGCAGATCCGCCGAGTCGCACCCACAGCGGAGTGGGGATTGGGGTGGTGTGCGTGCGGAGGGGATTCATGGCGCCTAACGCTACCAGCGCAATTGCGCGCGTCCGGAGAGAGGTTCATAATAGGAGCCATGAATCAAACAGGTGTTCGTGTGGTGGGCGGATCGCAGGCCGAGCAAATTGCGGTCCTGCGCGCCCAGATTCAACGCCTGGAAACCCCGGATGTTGCCGCGCAGGTGCAGCCGGAGGTGGAGCTTCTCGGCGTCCCCGAAGGGCTATCTGAGCTGCTCCCGGGCGGTGGCCTTCCCCGCAAGCGGGCAACCGTCTGTGCGGAATGTGCCGCTCTCGTGGTGGAGCTGATATCCCATGTTAGCGCGGCGGGCGGACACGTTGCGGTGGTGGGCTGGCCCGATCTCTCACTCGCACAGGTGGTTGAGGATGGAGATATCTCCCGGGTCATCGCGGTGCCCGAACCGGGCGCGGAGCCCTGGGCGGTGACCGGCGTGCTGTGTGAGGGACTGGACCTGGTGGTGCACAAAGGCACAGGCGAGCTGAGCCCCACCCGGGCGCGCCCCGTGCTGGCGAAGGTGCGAGCAGGGCAGGCGGCCCTGCTCACCGTGGGAACCCGGCTGCCAGGAACGGCGATGGAGATAGGTGCGGAGGTCGTCGCGGTGCATGGCTTGGGCCGGGGCAGCGGGCGTATTTGGGGAGTTGATATAGGGGTGCGGGTGGCGTCGGCAAGCATGCGCCCGCGCCGTGGAGTGCTCACGTGTGGGCAGCGTCTGGACGCGCGCCCACGCCTGGAGGTCGTGTGAGGGTCGCGGCGCTGTGGTTCCCGGATTGGCCTATCCAGGCGCTGCAGGACGCTGACAGGGCAGCGTGCGTTATTGCTGCTCAGCACCGCGTGGCGGTCTGCAACGCAGCAGCGCGCCGGGCAGGGGTGCGCCGCGGGATGCGGGTGCGCCAAGCCCAAGCTCTCCTACCGGAGCTGCGCGTGGAGGAGGCCAACCCGGACCGAGACGGCGTGGTCTTCGCGGAGATCGCCGCGGGGCTGGATGCGGTGGCCTCCTCGGTGGAGGTGCTGCGTCCGGGCTTGGTCATTGTGGATGCGGGCGCGGCCGGGCGTTTCCACGGCAGTGAGGCGAAGGCGGTAGAGATGCTTGTCGACGCCACCTCCAGATCCCGCCTCGACGCCACCGTCGGCGTCGCCGATGAGATCGCCACCGCGCTGATTGCCGCGCGCCACCACAACCTGGGCGCGGTAGTCCCGGCAGGCGGCTCGCGCGACTTTCTGGCTCAGCAGCCGGTGGGAGTATTGGCCGCGGAAGTGGCGCTGGGGTGTGCGGCGGACGTGGTGCATGCCTTGGAGCAGCTGGGCGTGCGCACGTTAGGGGAGCTGGCGAGTTTGCCGCTGCGCCAAGTCACCACCCGTTTCGGCGAGGCTGGACGGCGGTGCCACGCGGTGGCCGCGGCCGCACCGGATCGGCGCGTGGCGCCGGAGCTTGCACGCCCGGACCTGGGCGTGGAGCAGGGCTTCGAAGAACCCTTAGAGCGCGTAGACGCCGCGGCCTTTGCCGCGCGCCAGCTCGCGGCGCGCCTGCATGTGGTGCTCGATGAGGCCGGCGTGGTGTGTCTGCGGCTGCGCGTTGCCGCGGAGTTCGAGGGCGGCGAGCGTTTGGAGCGGATCTGGCGTACCCAGGAAGCGCTCAGCGAGGCCGCCACGGCGGACCGCGTGCGCTGGCAGCTCGATGGCTGGCTGAGTGCTGCGTGGGCGGGGAGTGCGCCGGGTGAGGGAGGAGGCGTCGTCAAGCTGGCGTTGGAGCCGGTGGAGGTCGCCCCGCCGGGGGATGGACTCCTGTGGGGCGCAGGCGAATCCGCGGAGCAGGCCAAGCGTGTCATCGCGCGGGTGCAATCCCAGCTGGGGGTGGACCGCGTGCTGCAGCCTCGCCCGGCGGGCGGGCGTGGGGTGGCCGAGCGCATCGAGTACGTCCCCTATGGCGAGCAGCGCGATCCGCAGCCGGAGGGCACCTGGCCGGGGCGCATCCCGGCGCCGCTCCCGGCGAGCCTGGCGCACCCGGCCGCGCGGATTCGGCTTATCGACGTCTCCTCGAAGGAGGTCATCGTCACCGCCGAGGCCCTCCTTTCCGGGGAGCCGGCGGGTCTGGGATGGGGGCGCCACCGCTACCGGGTGACCGGTTGGGCCGGCCCGTGGCCCGTAGACACCGGGTGGTGGGAGGCGGGTGCGGCGCAGCGCTGCGCGCGCCTGCAAGTCGTCGGAGAAAACGAGAAAGGCCAGCGCGCCTGGCTCCTCGTGTGGGCAGGCGGGCGCTGGTCTGTGGAGGCAACCTATGCCTGAACGGCTTAATTCAAGATGTCGATGACCAGGCGCGTCGGCCCCCTGAGCACCTGGACCGAGTACGGGTGGCGTTCATTAAGCCCGATAACGAACTGCGAGCGAGCCTCGAAGGTGCCGCCGTTGACCACCTGGGTCACCAGCCCGCCGGCGCCCTTTACAGTGCCGATGTTCGGGTCTTCCATGTCGAGCTGGAAGGGGTAAGCGGTGCCGTCGATGCTGACGTCGAGCGCGGTGGAACCTTTGTAAGCAATCGGGTTGCCGGAGCCCTGCTGGGCGGGGGCATCGGTGTAATCGATGAACCAGCCCGGTGAACCGTCCCCGACAAACTCGAAGACCACGCGGTCAAAACCTTCGTGCTTGCCCACGCGGACATCAGTCACCACCAGCTCCGAGGGGGCCGGTGGGCGGAGGGTTTTCATCTCCATGTTGGCGTCGCCCAGCGGGGTCAGCCCAGCCGGTGCGGCGGGGGAGGGGGCAGTGGGAGTAACGGTAGCCGTGGAGGTGGAGGCGCCGGACAGGGTGGCGTCGAGAGTCTTCGTGGGGCCGTCGGGGCTGCCGTCCGGGGAGGAAGACGGAGCGCATCCCTGAAGCGCGAGTGCACCCGAGACAACGAGTGCGGCCACTGGGGCGGCTGTGCGCAAGAGACTGTGTTTCGGCATGGTTTCGAGCGTAGTGGCACTACGGGGAATTATATGCATCGAGCTAGGCATCGTAACCACATTGTTGTGAAGAAAGTGATGCCAGTTAAGATGGCGCCATGACCTTCTGCTCCGACGTCCAGGTCGAGCCCCTGGCCGGTACCGCAAAACAAGAATCTGTGTACGTCCTCTTTGAGTGGCCCACGGCCTGGTCTCGCGACGTGCTTGACGGACGTACCTTTGGCCCCGGCTTGACTGCGAAGCTCAAGGCCAAGCTCAAAGGCGTGGCGGGCCTGCAACTCATTCGCCGCCCTGGGCGCGCCGGGCATGAACGGGGGGCGGGGCACTTCCGCTGTTTCGTCGTGTGGGCACGCGAGGGGTTGGTACAGGATTATGTCCTCAACGGCCCGGAGGACATCCTCGATCTGGATCTGGAGCACCCCACTGGCACGTGCCTGCCGCTGGTGCTCGTGTGTACCCATGCCAAGCGCGATGCCTGCTGCGCAATCAAGGGCCGCCCGCTTGCCGCCTCCCTGGCGTGCGAATTTGGGGAGACCGTGTGGGAGACCTCCCACACCAAAGGCCATCGTTTCGCACCGTCGGTGCTGCTGATGCCCTGGGGATATTCCTTCGGTCGCCTCAACGTGGAAGCTGGCCGCGAACTCGTGGGCAAGGCGCTGCACGGCGAGTATTTCTATCCCGCTAACCGCGGTTCCGGCCTCACCACGCCCCAAGGGCAGGTGGCGGAGCTCGCGGTGGCGCGCCAGCTTCTCGACGCCTCCGAGACCCTCCACTACGGCGACCTCACCGTCGACGCGGCGGAAACCCCCGCCGCGAGAAATAGCGTCGTTGTGCGCCACCGCGATGGCCGCGCATGGGACGTAGAACTCGAAGAAAAAGAGGCCTCCGGCGTCGTCTCTTCTTGTGGAGACGAGCCGAAGACCTCTCGTTTCTATGCCGCGCGCCGCGTCGAAAAGCGCAGCGTATAGAGCACGGGGTCGGCGCGGTTAGCGGCGCATAATCTTGGCCGAGAGCCAGTTGCCAAAGAACTGCGCTGCCTGCACCAGCACGATGATGATAAGCGTAGCCACCACGGTGACCTCCCACTCGAAGGCGCGGTAGCCGTAGACGATGGCGAAGTCACCCAAGCCACCGCCGCCGACGTAGCCGGCCATCGCGGACATGTCGACGATGCCGATGAACAGGAAGGTGTAGCCCAGCACCAGCGGGCCCAGCGCCTCCGGAATGATGACCGTGGTGATGATCTTCCACGGCGAAGCGCCCATCGCGCGGGCTGCTTCAATCACGCCCGGGTCCAGCGCCACGAGATTCTGCTCCACGATGCGCGCCACCGCGAACGTGGCCGCAATAACCATGACGAACGTGGCCGGTTCACGGCCGATAGAGCTGCCCAGCACCGCCACCGTCAGCGGCTGGACAAAGGCCAGCAAGATGATGAAGGGAATCGGGCGAACAAAGTTCACCAGGATGTTGATGATGAAGTAGATGGGCTTGTTCTGCAGGATGCCGCCCGGGCGGGTGGTGTAGAGCAGGATGCCGAGAACCAAGCCGATGATGCCGGCGATCACCAGGGTGGTGGCGACCATGATGAGGGTGTCCTTGACGGCGTCGACAAGCGTGCCGCCCAGTCGATCCCAATTGGCCTGCGCGAGGTAGGTGACGTTCATCGTTGGATCTCCTCAATGTCGGTGGTGCGTTGCATATGTGCGTAGAAGTCTTCGATGGCGGCATCCGGGCCGTTGAGGCGCACGGTGATCTTGCCGAAGGAATGCTTCTGCAGGGTGGTGATGCCGCCGTGGACCACGGCGATGGACACTCCCTCGTCCGCGAGCTTGCCGGCGGCGCCGAAGAAGCCCGACTTTTCCGTCAGGTTGATGGTGAACAAACGTCCTTCGTGGGCCAGCAGGTCATCGGCCTCCACGACGTCCGGGGTGTTGCGCAGCGAGGTGGCCACGAACTTCTCCGCCACCTTGGTCTGCGGATTGGAAAAGACCTCGTAGACGCTGCCGGCCTCAATGACGCGGCCGTTTTCCATAACGGCCACCTTGTCGGCGATGGAGCGCACGACGTCCATCTCGTGGGTAATGACCACGATGGTGATGCCGAGATCGCGGTTGACCTTGCGCAGCAGGTCGAGCACCTCGTGGGTAGTGGTGGGGTCCAGCGCCGAGGTGGCCTCATCCGCCAGCAGCAGGGAAGGGTTATTCGCCAAAGCGCGGGCGATACCGACGCGCTGTTTCTGGCCACCGGAGAGCTGCTCCGGGTAGTTATTGCCCTTGTCCGCCAGTCCGACGAATTCCAAAAGCTCCTGAACGCGCTTCTTACGCTCCTGCTTCTCGACGCCCTGCAGCTTCAACGGGTACTCAATATTGCCCGCCGCGGTGCGCGAGGACATGAGGTTGAACTGCTGGAAAATCATGCCGATGTTGCGGCGCAGACCGCGCAGCTGCTTTTCGGGCATGCCGACGACATCGGTGCCGTCGAGAAGCAGCTCTCCCGACGTTGGGGTATCGAGGCCGTTGATCATGCGCACCAGCGTGGACTTGCCGGCACCCGAGAAGCCGATGATGCCGACAATCTCGCCGGACTCGACGGTCAGGGAGACGTTATCGAGTGCTTTCGTAGTGGTCTTTTTGTTTGTGAAGACTTTGGTGATGTTGCGGAACTCAATCCGGGTGCCTCGAGGGGCGCCAGTGTGGTCAATCACGTGAGGTGTCCTTGTGGGGGTTATGTGAATCGTGTGTAACGGCCAAATCCCCCGGCCACACACTGAAGCGTGAACGCGGGGGGACATGTGGAGTAGCGGGGAGCTTAGGCTTCCTCTTCGAGGCGGTCCAGAATCTCCTGCAGCTCTTCCTGCGGGCGGTCCACAGCCACGGCGGTGTCGCCGGAGGACTTCAGGACGGCCTCGGTGACCTTCGGGTCCTTCCACAGCTTGGCCAGCTCGTGGAGGGTCTCGTTGTCAGCATCCTCGGCGCGTACGGCCCAGACGTTGATGTACGGCTCTGCCTCGGTGGAGTTCGGGTCATCCTCTGCCACAGCGGACTTCGGGTCGATGCCCGCGCGCTCCAGGAAGGAGTTGTTAATGACGGCCGGCTTGCCCTCGCCGTAGGCGGCCGGGGTCTGTGCGGCGTCCACCGGGGTGACGGTGACCTTGGACTCCTTCTCGTCGATATCGAGCGGAGTCGGGATCAGCGGGCTGTCCTCCTTAAGAGTGACCAGGCCCTCCTGGGCCAGCAGGCCGATAGCACGGCCCTGGTTCGTGGAGTCATTCGGGATGGCCACTTCCTGGCCCTCAATGTCGGAGAGGTCCTTGTGGTCCTTCCAGTAGATGGCCAACGGGTAGATCTCGGTGGAGGCGAGCGGGACGAGGTCGGTGCCGTTGCCCTGGTTGTACTTGGCCAAGAACTGCAGGTGCTGGAACTTGTTGGCGGTCAGCTGACCCTGATCCAGAGCCTGGTTCGGGGTGTTGTAGTCCGCGAAGTTCTCCAGCTTCACGTCGTAGCCGGCCTCCTTGGCCAGGTCCTGGAAGACAGCCCACTCTTCCATGTTGGCGTCGGTGGTGCCGATGGTGATGGTGGAGTCCTTGGTAATTTCTTCGCCGTCGCCTTTGGCTTCAGAGTCCGAGGAATCGGAGGAGCAGGCGACCAGGCCGGTAGCGGCGATGACAGCTGCCGAGGTGGCAGCAAGTACGCGACGGATGCTCATGATGGGTCTTAGTGTCCCTTCTTGGTCGTGCGGCACGGGGTGAGGCACCGCAGGTGATTACACTGCTCGAAAAACTAGCAACGATTGAACCGCTTTGTCTATTCCGGTAATTGTTCAATGAAAGTCTTGACGGGAATGAGTGTTCGATTATAAGGTGTGGGGCTATGAGGTTCAATGGGGGTGCAGCGCTACCGTGGTCCCGCGTCGAGCGGATCTTGTCTGGCCGCCCGGGGCCCATTCCCGTATCGGTGGATCATCTGCCGGACGCTACGGATGCCCCGAAGGCGGGGTACTCTGCCGTGCCTTTTGCGGAGCTGCATGCGGTGAGTTCCTATAGCTTCCTGCAGGGAGCCTCCGAGCCGGAGGAGCTTGTGGCGCGGGCGGTCGAGCTGGGTTTAAAGGGAATGGCGCTGGTAGATAGGGATGGCTTCTATGGGCTCATGAAGTTTGCAGAGGCTGCCGCGAAGGTCGGCCTTCCCGCTGTTTTTGGCGCGGAACTGAGCCTCGAACCAGCGCCATTAACTGTGCTGGCGCGCACTCCGGAGGGGTACCGGCGTTTGTCGCGGCTCATCTCCCGCGCACGTATGGAGGCGGGGGAGAAAGACGCGGTGTCCTATCCGCCGTTGGCGGATATTGCGGCGGAGTTGCAGGAGCATTGCTTCTTTCTTGTGGGGTGGGAATGGGCAGAGCAGTTCGACTATCTGAGCGAAAGAATTAAAATAGACAGCATGGTTTTGGAGTACTCCTGTACCCAAGTTCCGGAGGACGTTGACCACCACGCGCTGCTGGATTCCTGCCCGGTTCCGCGCGCTATCGCCACGGCCCGCCCGGCTGCCGCCACACGGGAACACGCGCGGTTGGCTGGGGCCAAACAAGCCTTGTCCCGGCGCCTCGCGCTTGCCGACGCCTCCCCCAACTCCCACCCCATGGGCTCGTCCTGGCTGCGCTCGGGGGAGCAGATGGCGCAGCTATTTCCAGACCGTCCAGAACTTATCGCGGAAACCGTCCGAGTGCTGGAGGAGTGCAGCTTCACCTGGGAAGCACTGGCTCCCAATTTGCCGGATTTCGACGTGCCGGAGGGGCATACCGAGATGTCCTGGTTGGAGTACCTCACCTTCGAACGTGCGAAAACGCGCTACGCCACGCGGCCTAAGGAGATTAGGGAGCGGGCGTGGGAGCAGATGAGGTATGAGTTGGGCGTCGTGAAGCAGCTCGGCTTTCCGGGTTACTTCCTTATTGTGTGTGACTTCGTGGATTTTTGCCGGCGGGAGAACATCCTGTGTCAGGGGCGTGGCTCGGCGGCGAACTCCGCGGTGTGTTTCGCGCTGGGGATTACGAATGCGGAGCCGATTTCCGCGGGTCTGCTCTTTGAGCGCTTCCTTTCTCCGGATCGTGATGGCCCGCCGGATATTGATATTGATATTGAATCAGGCCGCCGCGAGGAAGTTATCCAGTACGTCTACGCCAAGCATGGCCGCGAGCGTGCCGCGCAGGTGGCTAACGTGATTACGTATCGCCGCAAAGGTGCGCTGCGGGATGCTGCGCGGGCGTTGGGCTATCCGCAGGGTTCGGCCGATGCGTGGTCGAAAGGCCTAGCACCCGCGCCGAGCGACGTCGAATCCTTAGCCGAGCAGTTCCTCGGTCAGCCACGCCACCTGGGCATTCACTCTGGTGGCATGGTGCTGTGTGACCGGCCGATTGCGGATGTCGTGCCCGTGGAATGGGCACGTATGGAGAACCGCTCGGTGTTGCAGTGGGATAAGGACGATTGTGCCGCAGCCGGGCTGGTGAAGTTCGACATGCTGGGTTTGGGCATGCTCGAAGCGCTGCATCACATGATGGACTTGGTGGAGGAAACCACCGGCAGGGTAGTCAACCTGTGGGAGCTGGACCTGGCGGACCCGGAAGTCTATGACATGCTCTGCCGTGCGGATGCGGTGGGGGTGTTCCAAGTGGAATCGCGCGCGCAGCTCAACACGCTGCCGCGGCTCAAGCCACGGGTCTTCTTCGACCTCGTGGTGGAGGTCGCGCTCATTCGCCCCGGACCTATTCAGGGCGGGTCGGTGCACCCTTACCTGCGCCGTCGCGATGGCATAGAAGCGGTGGAGTATGACCACCCGGTGTTGGAAAAGTCCTTAGGCAAGACGTTGGGCATCCCACTCTTTCAGGAGCAACTCATGCAGATTGCTGTCGATGCCGCTGGTTTCAGCGGCGCGGAGGCTGATGATTTGAGGCGCGCGATGGGCTCGAAGCGCTCGCCGGCCAAGATGGCAGCACTCAAGCAGCGTTTCTACGACGGATTGCAGGAAACCAACGGGATTGCCGGGGAGGTCGCGGACAAGTTGTGGGCCAAAATTGTCGCTTTCGCCGCCTATGGTTTCCCGGAGTCGCACTCGCAGTCTTTTGCCTCCTTGGTGTACTTTTCGGCGTGGTTTAAGCGCTATTATCCGGCGCAGTTTTGCGTGGGTCTGTTGCGCGCGCAGCCGATGGGTTTCTATTCGCCGCAGTCCCTCATTCAGGATGCACGCCGTCACGGCGTGGAGGTGCTGCCGGCCACCGTCAACGATTCGGGCCGTGAGGCCCGCGCCGTGGTGGGGGAGGATGGCCAGGTACGTATCCGTTTGGGGCTCAACCTCATCAAGGGGTTGGGCGATAAGGCCGCTGACCGCATTGAGGCGGCCGCGCCGTTTGCCGACGTCCCGGATCTCTCCCGCCGCGCCGATCTCACCGTCGATCACGTGGAGGCCCTCGCGGTGGCGGGGGCCTTGGATGTCTTTGGGGTGGATCGTCGCCAAGCGCTGTGGCAGGCAGGTGTGGCCGCGACGGAACAGGCAGGGATGCTACCGGGACTTTCTGCCATCGAGGCGCCGTCCTTGCCGGGAATGAGTGCTTTCGAGCTCATGGCGGCGGATGTAGCAAGCACCGGCGTGACCCACAACCAGCAGCCCATGGAGCAGGTCCGCGGGGCGCTGCGTGCCCGCGGCGTCCTGTCGGCGGCGGACCTGCCGGCCGTGGAGGATGGCACGCGCGTGCGCATCGCCGGGGTGGTCACGCACCGCCAGCGCCCCCAGACCGCGGCTGGTGTGGTGTTCTTCGGCCTGGAGGATGAGACCGGGCTGATGAACGTGATGGTCTCGCCCGGCCTATGGGCCCGAGACAAGGTCACCGCTCGGACGGCTCCTGCGCTCATCGTGCGCGGTATCGTGCAGAATGCTTCCGGCGCGGTTACCGTCGCCGCCGACCAGCTGGAGCCGCTGGCCTTCGGCGAGGCACTCTCGCGCGGCTCGAGGGATTTCCGCTAGGGGTGCTTACTCCTTCGAGATGAGCTCGTCACGGTTCATTTTTCCGGCCAAGGAACGCGCCACGGAGAAGGGCAGCCACACCAGCAGTAGCGAGATGAGCTTGAGGTAGAGCTGGGAGACGAACATGCCATCCATGATGGGCATGGTCCGCGCGCCCCAGGCGATAAGGCCTGTGACTGGCAGCAAGATGACGAGTGCGGCGAGGGAGAACTTGAGGCCGTCGTCGCGGGCTTCGAGGTGCTGCTGCATCTGGTACTCATCGAGCTCCGTCCTGGGCAGGTCAGCGGCACCTATCGCTCCTCGCAGGCGGGCGGTCAGCAGTCCGGTGAGCAGCGTTCCTAGGCAGGCCACCATGAGTGAGGTGAAGGAGTCCCAGAACTGCAGGGGGAGGGACAGGATGATGAGGCAGGAGGAGAGATCGGCCAGGGTGATGTAGCGCTTGCGGGTCTTAACGGAATCGGGAATAGAGGCGGACATGTGCGGGCTAGTCCTTTCGGTAGATTTCGGAGGACATGGGGGTGAATTCGGTCCGGGAGAACACGGCTTCCACGGGTAGGTTGAAGACTTCGCAGATGTTGAAGGCGAGGTCCAAGCTGGGGGAGTGGTCGCCGCGCTCGAGTGCGCCGATGGTTTGGGGGTTGACCCCGATGGCGTCGGCAAGCTGTGCGCGCGTCATGTCCCGTTCAACGCGGAGCACGCGGACCCGGTTAAAGAGTGGGCGGGTAGGTTTTTTCTTTGGGGACATGCATCACAGTGTTGTATAAACCCAACGACTTGTCAAGAGTTTGTGTTAGTGTGTTGGCATGAACCCCGTATCCCCGTCACTCACGAAAGCCCGCTACATTACGAATTTAAGCTGGGATGTTATCCTCGCCGCCCTCGCTGCCGCCGCCGCGTATTTCTGGTGGGACTGGCTCTACTGGGTCGCCGGCGCGCTCGTTGTGTGGGCGCTCTACGAACTGTGGCTCATCCCCGCCCAAGTCAAAAACTTAGGCTGGCAGGAAACCGCGGACGAGCTGCTGGTCACCCGCGGCAAAATCTGGCACACCTTCACCGTCGTGCCGTATGGCCGTATCCAATTCGTCGATGTCACCGCCGGCCCCGTGGAGCGCTCGATGGGGCTGAAGAAGGTGAAGCTGCACACGGCGTCGCCCAGCAGCGACGCCACCATCCCCGGCCTGGTTGCCGCGGACGCCGATGCCCTGCGCGAGCGCCTCGCCATTAAAGCCCGCGAGAGGATGAGCGGACTGTGAAAGACCGCGCGCTTGTCGACGTCGACGGCTACACCCGCGTCCACCGCCTCACCCCCCTGCTGCGCTTTTGGTCGCTCATTCTGGCGCTGCTCGCCATCTTTGTTCTCAACATCAACGCCTCGATGATCGAGGACGTTGTGTCCTACCTACAGGGCGGACATCTGGGCGAGGTGGGTCGCGGCACTCTGCTGGGAATCGGTGGTTTTGTGCTGGTGTGTGCCGTGATCTGGCTGGTGTCTGGAGTGTGGTGGCGCAAACTGGGCTACAAACTTACCGATGATGAAGTCGCGCTGCGCCACGGCGTGATTTCAACGTCTTTTCGCTCCGCGCGCTATGAGCGCATTCAGGCGGTGGATGTCGTCGAATCCATCATTGCTCGCCTGTTGGGTCTCGCCTCGGTGCGCATAGAGACCGCGGGCGGTACTTCTTCTGTGATCCAGATCCAGTATCTGTCCAAGGCGAAGGCGGAAGAGCTGCGCGCCGAGCTGCTGCGCCGCACGAACGGTGGACAGACTGAGCAGCCAGAACAAGCAGTGGAAGAGATAGCAGAACCGGCTCTCATTCCGGAGATTCCCATCGTGCGCACCATTGCTGCGGAGGCACTGCGACTGCCTACGCTGATTACCGCGCTCATCATCGGCGGCTTGCTCTTTATCCCCGGCATGTGGACCGCACTGTTGCCCATCATCGTGGGCTTTGTGGGCCGTGTGTGGAGCCTGGTGGATTCCTCGTGGACCTTCACCGCGCTTCACGACGCCCCCGCCAACGCCCTCAACATCTCCTACGGCCTCGCCGACCGCCGCCGCCAGACCATCCGCATAAGTCGCATCCACGGCGTGCGGGTAAGCCAGCCTTTCTTGTGGCGGCGCCTCGGCTGGTACGAGGTGCATGTGTCCGTTGCTGGCTACGGCACCAAGGGCGGCGGCAAACAGTCCGGCTCTACGCGCATCCTGCCGGTGGGAACCCGTGAGCAGGCGCTGGAATTGCTGGCGCTCATTTCGGACTTGGACCGCGCACAGATCGAGGATTATGCCCGGCCCGAGGGGCACACGCAGCCCACGTATACCTCGCCGCGCCGAGCATGGTGGGTCAGCCCCATTGATCGCAAGCAACAGTCGGTAACGCTGGTGGATTCACCTCAGCCTGTCACCATCGTGCATCGCGGTCGCGTCAACCGCCGCGTCATGGTGATTGGCACCCCGCACATCCAGGAG
Source organism: Corynebacterium sp. HMSC074A09 (assembly GCF_001811545.1). NCBI lineage: Bacteria > Bacillati > Actinomycetota > Actinomycetes > Mycobacteriales > Corynebacteriaceae > Corynebacterium > Corynebacterium sp. HMSC074A09. The sequence continues at coordinate 104,422 of NZ_KV805150.1, forward strand.
CTCACGCTTAAGGTGGGGCCGCTAAGCCATCTTGCGGGCGTGCGTACTGTGCGTTTCGACCTCGTGGCGGGTCCAGTCAGGATGGCGGGTCAGGACCTTACGCCTGCCGACGCCTCCGAGCTCCTCACCCGCCTGCGCACCCGCCGCCTCCCGGTTCTGGAAGGCCCGCTTAACGGCCCGCTGGGCGGCGAAGCTTAAGCAACACCGGACCGCGGGTGCTGCTGGGGCCCGCGCAGGCAGAGGCCGCGGAACAGGACCCGCACCCGCCCGCGGGGCAGGAGCCCAGCGGCTCCATGTCCAGCACGCCGGAAGTCGTGAGATGGTCAAGGATGAGATCCACCGTGCCCGGTTCCAGCCCCGTCTCCGCGGCGATGGCCGCCCGTGAACGCCCACCGGATTCGATGGCTGCGTGCACAGCCTGGATAGGGGAGGTGGGCATTAGATGAACACCTTCAGAATGTGGAAGGCACCCACCGCCAGCAGCCACGCGGTGGCCAGCTGCATGCCGAAGCCAAAGAGCGTCCAGCGCCAGCCAATCTCGCGGCGCTGCGCCGCAATCGTGGCCACGCAGGGAGTGTAAGCCAGCAGGAAGAGCATGTAGGCCCACACCGCCGGCAGGGGATGACCGCCGGAGGCCTGCTCGAAATCTTCACGCACGTGGTCGCTGAGTGCACTGTGGGATTGTTCTTCGGCAGAGGCGTCGGTGACATCCTCGACGGCGTAGGTCTGCGCCCACGTCGAAATCAGCGCCTCCTTGGCCACGAAACCAGTGACCAACGGGCCGGCCAAGGACCAGGAATCGAAACCGGCCGGGGCAAAGGCCGGGGCGATGGCATGCGCAACCGCGCCATAGGCTGAATCCTCCGGGGCCGGGGGCTCGCCCCAGGTAGTGTCGTGGGCGGCCGCGCCGACCGGAATGGCCATGAGCAGCCACACCACAACCACGGTGCTCACGATGATGCCGCCGGCGGTCTGCAGGAAGCCCCTTAAACGCGTCCACATCACGCTCAGCGCCAGGCGAACCGTGGGTAGCTGATACGTCGGCAGGTCAATAACCAGTGCCTCTTCGGGTACTGCGCGCCACAGAGTCTTGCGCAGCGCCAAACCCACGAGCACGAGCAGCGCGATGGAGATGAGGTACATAACAAACACCACGCTGCCAGCATGTTCCGGGAAGAACGTGGCCGAGAGCATGACGAAGACTACCAAGCGCGCCGAACACGACGTAAACGGGATGAGCAGCGCAGTCATGATGCGATGCCGCGGACTGCCCAGCACACGCGTGGCCGAAATTGCCGGCACGTTGCAGCCAAATCCCACGACAATCGGGATAAAGGCCTTGCCCGGCAGGCCGATGGCCCGCATGAGGCGGTCGGTCACCACCGCCGCTCGTGCCATGTAGCCGGAATCTTCCAGCACCGCCAAGCACAAGAACATCAGCGCCATGAGCGGGGCAAAGGTGAGGACCATGCCGACGCCGCCAATGAGGCCGTCGACAAGCAAGCCCGTAATGAGCGGGTGACCCAGACCGATAGCCCCGAGCCCCGCCCGCGCCCAGTCGCTCAAGGGGCCAGACACCAGCGCCTCCAAGCCATCCTGGAGGGGAGCTGCCACCGTCGTTGTGATTTGGAAGACCAGCCACATCACGGCCAGAAACAGCAGTGGCCCCACCACCGGGTGGAGGGCCACCGCATCGAGGCGGTGGGACAGGGGTGTGGCATGCTCGACCTCGCTTACTGAGGCCTTCGCCGCCGCATCCAGCTCCGCAAAGCGCCCCTCCAGGCCAGTGTCCTCGCGCAACTGCATGGGCGCAGACGCCAAAGACTCGAGCACGACCTCGCGCAGCTTCTCGACGCCCTCCCGCTTACGCCCATCCACAACCACCACCGGGATGGAGGTGGCCTCGGCCAGCGCGGTGGCGTCGACGACCTGCCCCTGGTTGAGCGCTACATCCGTCTTCGTCAACGCGATGATGAGGCGGTAGGGCTGTTCCGCTAGCTGGAGCGCCACGTTGAGACCGCGGGCCACGGCGGTGGCGTCGACGACCACAACGACGGCGTCGGGGCGCTCATCCTCCGCGCACTCGATGAGCATAGCGCGGGTCAGTGCCTCATCCGGGCTGAGCGGATCGAGCGAATAGGTGCCGGGGAAATCGATGAGATCGGCGGTGCGATCGCCCAGTTTCCACGCGCCGCGGCTGACCTCAACCGTGGTGCCCGGCCAGTTGCCGGTTTGCGCCTTCGCGCCGGTCAGTGCATTAAAGAGCGTGGACTTTCCGGAGTTAGGGGAGCCGACGAGAGCGAGGATAGGCGCGCCGGCAGGGGCAAGCGCGCCGCCCGGATCGCCGTGGCAGCTAGGGGCGGAGGCCATGGCTAGACCTCGATGGCCTGAAGTGTTGCCTTATCGATGGCGTAGCGGCACGTGCCCACCGACACCACGCGCGCCCCACCCGCCACGCGTGGGCCCATGGTCAACGTGGCGCCGGGGCGGATCCCCAGCTCACCGAGACGCACTGCCAAAGCGGCGTCGCACGTGCAGGAAATACATTCTTTACCCAAGGTAACGGTGCATCCCATGGGGATGGCGTCGGCAGTTTGCCGTGGGCACCCAGACAACATATCGGTCGGCTCTCTTCCTATCCTGTTTACCCATATAGGGTACCCTAAGCAAAGATAGGCAGGTCTAGTCTTTGGGGTGAGAATCTTAGGTGATCCTCACCACGTGGCGCGGTTTCGCCACGGTGGAGCCGGATTAGTAGGTCCAGCTGCCGACCTGACGCAGCATCTGGCGGTTCTTCAGGCGCGAGCGGCCCAGCTTGCGCGACATCCGGTCCAAAATACGGATGGCCTCCGTGATATGCGGGCCCTTGTTGAGCATGACGCACTCGGCGCGCAGCGCATAGCCGGCGTCGGTGATTTCGGCACGTGAGGGAAGACCGGTCTTCGCCAAGGTCTCCAGCACCTGCGTGGCCATGATGACGGGGATGTGCGCGGCCTCCGCGAGCTTCATGATGCGCCCCGGAACCTGCACCATGCGCTCAAAACCGAGCTCCACGGCGAGGTCACCGCGGGCAATCATGATGCCGAATTTCTCGTGGCGCATGCCTTCCAGCAGCACGGCGCCCAGTTGCTCGTATGCTGGCACCGTTTCGATCTTGAGCACAATACCCAGCTCGCGCACGCGCTGCGCTAGCTCCTCGGTTTCCTGTGCCGCGGCAATCTCCTCGAGGGTGTCGAAGAGAAAAGCCACGTCACTCGGCGTACGGATGAAAGATACGGCCGCGATGTCGCAGTGCGTGGCCACAAAACGCAACGCCGCAATGTCCTCCTCGGTAAGGCTCGGCAGCGGAACCTCGGTATCAGGCAGGTTGATGCCCTTATACGCCGCCAGGTTCGTGCCGGTGGGCCCGGCATGGTCGATAGTGATGACAGCTTCGCGCTCGGCCCCGTTGTCCCGGACCTCGGTAACGCGGCCGGAGATGGCGCCGTCATCAAAAATTACGGCGTGCCCCACCTCGAGCGCGGTGACCACCTCCGGGAGAGTACAACCAATCGTCGTCACCTCTCCCTCCACGACTCGCGCCGGCTCCTGCGACGTGCTTAAGACCAGCTCGTCTCCGCGGTGCAGACGAATCTTCTGCTCGAGCGCCGGAACCCCGTGCACCTGCGTCGTCGCCGATTCATGGCTGAAAACCGTGCCTTCCGCCAGATAGCAATTGCGCTCGCCGCGCAGCACAGCAACGCCGTCCTCGACAGACTCCACGGAGAAGGTTCGCGAACGGCCGCGGGCCTCAGCAAACCGCACCTCATCGCCCGGCTCCAGCGCAGCCAACCATTCAGTATCTACCTCGAGTGGCACAGCCGGCCGCGCCGCGCTTGCCGACGCCTCCCTTGCCACCCCCTGGGCTTCCTTGGCCCGGGAGACGTCGGAAAGCACGAGCGTTGGATGGGTCAGAAGCTCGCCCGACGCGGTGCGTTCACCACGCACACGGATGACCTGCGGCCCCGGCTCGATGGCACCAGTGCGCACCTTGGGGCCGGCAATATCGCAAGAAATGAGAATCTCGCGCCCCACCTCCTCGGCGGCGCGGTGGACGTTCTCAACCATCTTTTCCCAGGCGGCCTCACCATCGTGGGCGCAATTGATGCGGGCTAATTCCATGCCCGCGCGGGCAAAGTCCAGCACCAGGTCGTATTCCTCGGCAGCTTCGGAGGGAAGCGTTACCATGATGCGCGCGTGCGTGCCGTCCTGCGTGGGGCCGAGGAGGGCCTGCGTGTTGGCGTCGAGGATGTCATCGGCGGACGCATACGCCGAGGCGATGGCCTGCATCGGGTAGGTCAGGGCTTGACCGTCGAAAGCATCAAGCACGTTACGGGCCGCATGTAGGCGCTCCAGCACCGCCGGCTCCGGGTGGCTCAAGCTCGTCGCGCCCAACGCACTGAGGCCTTCTTGCAACTCCACGGCGTCTTGGGAGCGCAGCGCCATGTAGCGCACCAGGTTCACCGCGCCGGGCCGGTGCGTGGGCGCCACTCGGGCAATCTGCTCGGCGTACTCGGTCGCGGCGTTTTCTACGCGCGTGGTGAGGGAATCAAGAAGTGGGCGCAAGTTCGACATGGTGCTCCTTCGTCGTGGCTGTCACCCACATTGTGCCGCGACTTCCTAGACCGCGCCACGGAAGCCGAGCTGCCGCCAGGCCTCATACACGGCTGTCGACGCCGCGTTAGACAGATTCATCGAGCGCCGCGCCGGCATCATGGGAATGCGCACGCGTTCGGTGACGCGCGGGTGGAAGGCGTGTTCCTCCGGCAGTCCGGTCGGTTCGGTGCCGAAGAGAAGGACGTCGCCCTCCTGGTATTCGACGTCCGTGAACCACTTATCCGTGTGGGTAGTGAAGGCGAAGACCCGCGCGCCGGGCAAGCTGTCCATGCAGGCCTCGAAGTCCTTGTGGATCTTCAGATCCGCCAAGTCATGGTAGTCCAAGCCCGCGCGCTTGAGGTGTTTGTCGTCGAAATTGAAGCCCAGCGGCTCAATGAGGTGCAGGCGCGCGCCCGTGACGGCGGCGGTGCGGATAGCGTTGCCAGTATTGGTAGGGATCACGGGGTTGTCGAAGACAATGTGCAGGCGGCTCATAAGCATCAGTCTAGGATGGTGGGCATGAGCGCTACCAAACTAGATGGCAACCTGTACCGCGACGAGATTTTTGAGGACCTGGCCCAGCGCGTGGCCGCCCTTAAAGAGAAAGGCATTACCCCGGGTCTGGCCACGGTCCTGGTGGGCGATGACCCGGGTTCGCATTCTTATGTGAAGATGAAGCACCGCGACTGCGAGAAGCTGGGTATTAACTCGATTCGCAAGGACTTGCCTGGCGACGTTACCCAGGAAGAACTCGAGCGCGTCATCTCAGAGCTCAACAACGACGACGCCTGCACCGGCTACATCGTGCAGCTGCCGCTGCCGAAGCACCTGGATGAAAACCGCGTGCTGGAGCTCATCGACCCGGCCAAGGACGCCGATGGCTTGCACCCGATTAACCTGGGCAAGCTGGTGCTCAACGAGGACGCCCCGCTGCCGTGCACGCCGAACGGCTGCATCCACCTGCTGCGCCGCTTCGGAGTGGAGCTTAACGGCGCAAAGGTGGTCGTCATTGGCCGCGGCGTGACCGTGGGCCGCCCAATTGGCCTCATGCTTACCCGCCGCAGTGAGAACTCCACGGTGACGCTGTGCCATACCGGCACCAAGGACCTTGCGGCTGAGACTCGTCAGGCTGACGTCATCATTGCTGCGGCCGGCAAGGCACACATGCTTACTGCCGATATGGTCAAGGAAGGTGCCGCGGTTCTCGACGTCGGCGTCTCCCGCGTCGACGGACAACTCGCCGGCGACGTCGCCGAGGACGTGTGGGACAAGGCCGGTTTCGTCTCCCCTAACCCGGGTGGCGTGGGCCCGCTGACGCGTGCATTCCTAGTGAGCAACATCGTCGAGCGCGCTGAGAAGCTGGCCGCGCAATAAAGCCGCAGATGACTACGCAGGGTCCACGGGAGGGGCGTCGAGAAGCGCCGGCAGCGCCGCCGGTGTCCTTGTCGAACCCACACGACGCGCACCTGAAGCCTTCGCCGTTGCCCCCGGCAGTGCAGTGGGTCGCCATTGGGTTGTTCGTGGCTGCGGTGGCGGTATCGGGAATCTATGCGGTATCCGAGCACTGGCGGCGCGCCACCATGCTGCTGGGAGGGGCGCTTATGTGGCTTACGGTGGTGCGCCTGACGTGTGATTCCTCGCGGGTCGGCGTGCTGGCGGTGCGCTCGCGGCGCTTTGACGCCTGCTTTACCGGGGCCTTGGGCGCGGCGATGGTGTTCGTGGCCTTTTCCATCGACGCGCTTGGATCATGACGCGTGTGGCTCCTAAAAAGAGCCAAACGGCTCTATCAGATGAAATACTCGTCGCCCACGTAGGCCGGTCCCACATCAAGGCCATTCGGGGCTGACAGCAACAAGAAGTTGCGCAGGATGCGGTTCATCTGCCGGGTCTCCGTCAGGAAGGCGTCGTGGCCCACGGGGGAGACAATCTTGGCCATCGCCAGCAGGTGGTTGACGTTGCGGGAGATGTGCTCCTGCTGGTGATAGGGGTAGAGGATATCCGTGTCCACGCCCACGACCATCGTCGGCACCTGGGATGCCGCCAACGCTTTGATGAGCCCGCCGCGCCCGCGGCCGACGTCATGCCGGTTCAACGCCTCCGTGAGCACCACGTAGGAACCCGCATCGAAGCGCTCGGTGAGTTTCGCCCCCTGGTAATCCAGGTAGGAGTTCACCGCGAAACGCTGATTGAGCTGGCGGTGCGGCCCCAAGGGATTCTCGCCTTGCTGTGCGGTAGCGCCGAAGCGCTCGTCGATCTCCTGCTCGCCGCGATACGTCAAATGCGCGATGCGGCGCGCCGCTGCCAGACCATCCCGCGGAGTCTTGTCCGTGAGGTAGTAATTTCCGCCATGCCAAAACGGGTCGCGCTCGATGGCGGAAATCTGCGCGGATTGGATGCCAATCTGCCAGCCCGAAGCCCGAGCAGACACCGCAATTACGCACACCGCGGACACGCTTTCCGGGTGCAGCAAGCTCCACTCCAGCGTGCGCGCGCCGCCCATCGAGCCGCCGAGTACCGCGTGCACACGCGAAATGCCCAGTTCCTTCAAGCAGTCGTGCTCGGCCTCCACCAAGTCCCGAATCGACAGCGCCGGGAAGCGCCCGCCCCACGGCTTTCCATCCGGGTGCAGCGACTTCGGCCCCGTCGAGCCATTGCAGCCGCCCAGCGCATTGGTCGCGATAACGCACCAGCGCGTGGTGTCCAGAGCCTTGCCAGGCCCCACCAGGTCGGACCACCAGTCCGCCACATTGGAATCACCGGTCAGCGCGTGCTCGACCACGAGGACATTGTTGACGCCGTCCGGGTCGCCGGCGAAAGCACCCCAGCGTTGGTAGGCCACGTGGGCGTCGGCAAGCACGGCGCCTGCTTCCGTGGTGAAATCCCCGATGGGGACGACGGCGAGCTCGCCTTCGGGCGCGAGTTCCGGGATGGCGCTAACCAATGGCCGCGAACCCACGCTCGAGGTCGGCGATGATGTCGTTGACATCCTCGATGCCCACCGACAGGCGCACCGTGGCCTGCGTAATGCCCGCGGCCTTGAGCGCTGCCTCGTCGGACTGGGAGTGCGTGGTGGTCGCCGGGTGCACCACCAATGAGCGAGTATCGCCGATGTTGGCCAGGTTCGAGTGCAGCTTCAGCGCATCGATAAACGCCCACGCCTCCTCGCGGCCGCCGTCGATGTCGAAGGAGAGCACGGAGCCGGTGTAGGCGTAACCGAGCTTCTCCTTGGTGGCCTTGTACGGCGAGGAGTCCAAGCCGGCGTAATTGACGGTGGTGACCTTGGCGTGGGACTCCAGGTACTCTGCCACGGCCTGGGCGTTGGCATTGTGCTTCTCGACGCGCAACTGCAACGTCTCAATGCCATTCAGCGTCAGCCAGGCGTTGAAGGGGGAGATGGCGGCACCCGTATCGCGCAGCAGGCCTGCGCGCGCCTTGACGGCGAAGGCCGGCGCGCCCAGGTCGGCGTACTTGAGGCCGTGGTAGGCCTCGTCCGGGGTGACGAAGTAGGGGAAGACGGGCTCGCCGTCGCGCTCGACGGTCCAGTCGAAGGAGCCACCGTCGATGATGGCACCACCGATGGCGGAGCCGTTGCCGCTGTAGAACTTGGTGGTGGAGACCACGACGATGTCTGCGCCCAGCTCCAGCGGGCGGGCCAGCGCGCCGGTGGCGATGGTGTTATCCACGATGAGCGGGACCTGGTTCTTGTGGGCTACCTCGGCGATGGCGGGGATGTCGAGGACATCGGCGACTGGGTTGCCGAAGGTCTCGCCGTAAAAAGCCTTCGTGTTTGGCTGGACGGCGTCCTGCCAGGAGGCCGGGTCATCCGGGTTCTCGACGAGGGTGACGTCAATGCCGAGGCGCTTCAAGGTCACGGTAAAGAGCGTGGAGGTGCCGCCGTAGAGGCGCGGGGAGGTCACGATATGGTCGCCGGCGGAGGCCAGGTTCAGGATGGCCGCGGTTTCGGCGGCCTGGCCGGAGGCGAAAGCTACGGCGGCGACGCCGCCCTCGAGCGACGCCAACCGGGCCTCCAACGCATCCTGCGTGGGGTTGGTCAGGCGGGTATAAATCGGGCCGGCATCCGAGAGGTTGAAGCGGTTGGCGGCGTGCTCGGCGTCGTTGAAGACATACGAGGTGGTTTGGTAAATCGGAACGTTGCGTGCGTTGGTGGAGCCGTCCAGGTTCTGTCCGGCGTGGAGGGCGCGGGTCGCGAACGACCACTCGTTGACTTCGGAATTATCGTATTTGGTGCTCATGTCACAAAAGGCTAGACCAAGCGGTTCAGTGCTGTTAGTGGCTTTCTAGAAACCGCAGGCAAGCCCGAGAATAAAAATAGACCGAGCGGTTGGTTTGGAGGCCTGTGTGTGCTGTAGATCTCCATGCAGTGCGAAGGCTCAAGGCCGCTGTTGGATGTCGATGCTTTCCCCAACGAGCAGGCGCTGGTAGCCGGTTACGCCGGCGCGTTGGAGCATGCCGTCGGTGATCTGCTTGCCGGCGTCGGACAGTACGGCGTCATGGATGGGCACCGTCAGCCGCGCGCCGATGCGCATGGCGTAATCCGCGGCGTCCGCCCCGCGCACCCACGGCCCGGCGATGGGGAGTAGGAGGACATTTACCGTGCGTCCCTTCGGGACGCACCATTGGTCCCCGGGGTGCAGCACACCATTAAAGAAATAGCCCAGGTTCTCGGGGCGCGGAATGCTGGGGTGGATTTCCTCGTGAAGCCCGCCCACCGCGTGAATCTCAAGGCCCAGAACCGTGAACGTCTCTCCAGCATGCACGATGGTGCCGGAGCCGAGGGCGTCGATGGCTTCCTGCGTTCCCCACACTGGCAGGCCGCTTGCACGCACGGCATCGACGTCGAGGTGATCGCCGTGCGCGTGCGTGAGCAGCACCGCCTCAGCGCCTTCCAGGCAGCTGAGGTCTGAAAGGGGGCCGGGGTCGATGACGATGCGCCCCTGGGGAGCCTCGACAGCCACGGCGGATTGCCCATGCAGAGAAACCTTCATGATCCCCACGCTAGCCAAAAGTAAAGGAATACAGCGAGAGGCCTTCGCTTACTTCCAGCTCGATTGTTTCGGTGTGATTGTCCGGTTCCCTGACGAGATCCACCGTGCCGTCCTCGGTGATGTCGAAGGTGCGGACCGAACCATTCGCGCGGTGCACGCGAACCGTTCCTTGCCCTGATGCCACGAGCTGTACCCAGGCGGCGCGATAATTCAGTCGCAGCCGCGCGTTAGGTCCGGCGGTGATGGGCTGGTCGGCCAAAGTCCACGTCCCGCCCAGCGAATACTGACCTAACGGCGGCTCGCTCGTGGTGAACTGGTGCGTGCCGTCGTGGTAATCGGGGTTGGTGAAATACTGTGCGCGTGCGGTGCCGAGGTAGGTCTCCGGCGAGCGCGGAGCGCTGTGAGCATCGGCGGCTTCAATGGGCTCAGGCAGTTCTATGCTGGGGTCGCGCTCGAGGAGAAGCTCACGAATGAGGCGCTCGGTCTCGGCGTAGTCGCCCTCGCCGTGGTGGGATTGGCGCAACATGCCGTGCTTGTCGACGAGATAGTGCGCCGGCCAGTACCGATTCCCAAAGTTCTTCCACGTGGCGAAGTCATTATCCTGTGCCACTGGATACTCGATTCCCTGCTCGCGGGCCGCACGGCGCACGTTGTCGGCCTCGTGCTCGAAAGCGTATTCCGGCGCGTGGATTCCGATGATGTCGAAGCCGTAGTCCTTGTAATGCGCATAGAGCTTGGTCAGGTGCGTGTTGTTGCGCTGGCAGTTGATGCAGGCATAGGCCCAAAAATCGATGAGCGTGACCTTGCCGGAGGTCCGCGGATCGACGGGCGCATCCGTGTTGAACCAGCCGGTCAGCCCCGCGAACGCGGGCACGGGGGTTCCTTCGGCTGTGAGGGTGGCCTGTTCAACGGGCGTGGCGTCGGTGTTGATACTGGGGAGCTTCTGCTGCAGCCACGCGGGCGCGCCGAGTGAGATGGCGCCGGCCATGGCGATCACCACAATTCCCGCGGTGACGCGTACCTCGCGTTGGTGGGAGCGGAAAGCATCGACGCGTTTGCCCACCTCGTTGCCGCCTAAGGCGAAAGCCAGCAGCGGGATCGCCACGCCGAGGGCGAAGGAGAGACAGAGGAGGAGGATGTGGGCGTCGACAGTCCCGGTGGCGCCCGCCACGGAGATTGCGGCCAGTACTGGACCCGCGCAGGGAACGAAGACAGCCCCCATGGCTAGGCCGACAATGAAGCCACTCTTGTCGCGGGCTGTGGCTTGCAAGCCGCCAGCTTTCGGCAGCTTCTGGAAAGGCCACTCGAGGGCTTCCTGCACGCGAGGGAACACCATTCCCAGGCCCACGAGAACGAGCAGCGCGATTCCCACTTTCCACAGGATGTCGGCGGGCAGGCCCAGGGCATTGAGCAGCGTTGTGGCGAAAAGAGTGACGAGGCTAAAACTCGTCACCAGCCCGCCGACGACCTGCCAGGGGCGCCACCGTGAGCCGCCGCTGACTGCGAGGACCAGCGGCAAGACCGGCAAGATGCAGGGCGAGATGCCGGTGATAAGACCACCGGTAAACCCGATGAATAGCGTAGATAACATCCTGTGCTCCTTCGCTTGTGATGCGGTGTGCGTATGCAACTAGTTCGGAACACGAGTGAAAAGCGGATTGCTTTTAAATCCATCCAATCCGCATCGCAGGGTGGCTCCGAATGGTCAGATACAGGGTCCGGAAGGCCGGACCCGAGGACCTGAAGAAGGAGTACCGAAATGAAGAAGCTTGTTACCGCCGCCGCTGCACTTGCCATTGCCGCCAGTGGGCTGGTTGCCTGCAACGACAAGAAGGAAGAAGTGGACATGAAGCCCAGCTCTGAGATGATGGCCCCGAGTTCTGATGCGATGGAGTCGGATTCCATGATGACTGAGGAAATGAAGAGCGATGAGATGATGGCGCCGAGTGAAGAAATGACTAAGTAAAAGTGCCATGTCCGCCCCGCTGCTGGAGGTAAGCTCTACACCCGTGTCTGCGATGTCCCCTGATGAACATGCGCGGCTGAACCACCTGCTCGTTCAGACCGCTGCGGCAGACAAGCATGCCTTCAGCGCGCTGTACGACGCCCTCGCGCCCACCGTGTACAGCGTGTGCCTGAGCGTTCTGCGCAATCCCGCCTTAGCCGAAGAGGTTGCCCAAGATGTCTTCGTTGAGGTGTGGACTTCCGCTGCGAAATTTGACCCGCAGCGGGGAAACGCGCGGTCGTGGGTGGGTAGGTTGGCGCATGGGAGGGCCGTCGATAAGCTGCGTAGCCACGTTGCTGCAGTGCAACGCGATAACCGCGACGCGCTGTTGGACCAGGCTACCTACACCGAGCCCCTCGAAGATGAGGCCCTGGGACATGTCGAAGCGCAGCGCCTGCGCCGGGCTATCGACGAGATTGGGGAGCCGCATTCCACCGCGGTAGCCCTCGCATTTTTCAATGGCTTGACGCATGCTGAACTGGCAGAATCAACGGGAGTACCGCTGGGTACGGCGAAGACGCGTGTGCGCGAGGGCGTTAAGAAGCTAAAAGCGATTCTCGGAAGGGAGGGAAGATGAGCAATACGCATGAGTTTTCTGATGAGACTTTCGACGACTTCCTCGATTCCCTCCCCGAGGTCGAACCGCCAGCGCGAATGAAAGATGCTGTCTTTGCGGAAATTGACGGTGGCGAAGCTGCTGAGGTCATCGAGCTTCCACGCCGCCGCTGGCGGGCCTTCGTAGCGGTGCCGGCTGCCGCCGCAGTGCTCGTCGCAGGCGTGGTAGCCGCGCCGCAGCTCTTGCAGTTGGGTCAGCAAGATGCACCGGATAGCGCGCAAGTAGAGGCTGAATCGCCGGGCGAAAAATCCATGCACGACATCATGGGCGCAGAGGACCTTATGCAGGGCAATGCCGATGCCTCGGGCGCGCAACTGGATATCGTTTCCTCCGCCTCGATGGCGAAATCCGGCGCGATGGTCGATGGTCAGCCGCAGCTCGCCGACGGCATGGGCGCCCAAGTGTGGGCAGTTGGTGCCGATGGTGAGATGGCTTCGGCGGGGGTTATCGGCCAGGACCCACACGATGGGGTGTGGATGCCCTTCGACGGCGCAGCGGTCAAGGTCATGGTTACCGAGGAACCTGCGGGTGGCAGCGAGCAACCGACGGGCCGTACCCTCGCCACCGTGACCTTGGCCAGCGCAAGCTAGCCCAGTATGTGCTAGGCAAGTTATGCGTCAGCCAGCTACGTGTCAGCTAGTTAAGGCCTGCTTGACCAGCTCCAGCGCGGCGGCGAGCTCAACATCGCTCAAATGCCCGAAGCCCAAGACCACGCCTTCCTCGGCGGCCACGCCGCCCCAGTAGTCGCTGAGCGGGGTGAGCGTTAGCCCTAGGGAGGCGGCGCGGTCGACCACGGCGTTATCGCACAGCAGCACCGCGTGGAGCCCGCCGTGGATGGGCAGAAGGGTAGCGGGGGCGTCTTCCAGCGCGGCTTGGACGAGGTCGCGGCGGCGCTTGTAGGCGCGGCGCATCCGTCCGGTATGCCGCCGCAGCGCACCGCTGGCCAGATAGTTCGCCAACGCCGCCTGGGGGATTGCGCCGACAGGCTGGCCGAAGACCTCCCGCACCCGATCCACCGCCGTGCGTAAGCTCGGGGGCAACACCAGGTAGCCGCAGGCAATCGATGGCGAAATCACCGAGGAAAACGTTCCTAGCAAGACGGTGTGCTCGGGAGCGAGCGCGGTCAGCGCGGGCAAGGGCTGGCCGACGTAGCGAAGCTCGGAATCGAAGTCATCCTCGATGATGAGCACGTCGTTGTTGCGTGCCCACTCGACGAGCTCCGCGCGCCGGGCGGCCGGCAGGGAACCGCCATAAGGGTGCTGGTGGGATGGCGTGACGATGAGAACGTCGAGATCAACGGTGGGGACGGTGACGCCGTGGGCGTCGGTGGGGACGTCGACAAGCGTGTGGCCCAAAGCTTGGGGAACGCGGCGCAGGCTGGGGTAGCCGGGGGACTCCACGCCCACGCGCAAGTGGCCGCCCAGCGCGCGCAGCAGCACCGAGAGGCCGTCGCGGGCGCCGGCGGTGATGACGACGTAGGCCGGGTCGACGGTGAGCCCGCGCATGTGGCGCAGGTGCGCGGCCACCTCGCGGGGAAGATCGCCGGAAGGATTCACCGCGGCCTTGCGCCACGCCGCCCTCCATTCGGGGGTGATGATTCCTTCGGTATCGGGCAAGCCGGGGGTCAACTCCACGCGCGGTGGGGCAGAGCTGGGCCGCGGCGCGGGGTGAGGCTGTGGGGTGCGCCCATGGGGCAGGTGCGGGTTGATGACTGTGCCCGAGCCAACCGACGCAGTGAGGTAGCCCTCGGCGGTGAGCTGTTCGTAGGCGGTGACCACGCTGCCTCGGGAAATGCCCAGATCGCGCGCCAGCGAACGCGTCGACGGCACCTGCTCGCCGGGCAGCAAAATGCCCGCCGCGACTTGGGTGCGGAGGGCTTCGGCAATCTGCACCGGCAACGCGCGCGTATCAGATGGATCGAGGCGGAAAGACACGACCCCATCATAAGTGGTCTAATTCGACACTCGGAAAATGGCTCTTGTCTTGGACCAATTTTCTGGGCCACTATGTGAGCCATGACTGAACAGAAGATTGAACAGGGACGCGCCACCACGCGCGTCAAACGTGGACTGGCTGACATGCTCAAGGGCGGCGTCATCATGGATGTCGTGACGCCGGAGCAGGCCCGAATTGCTGAGGACGCAGGTGCGTCCGCCGTCATGGCGCTGGAGCGCGTGCCGGCCGATATTCGCGCTCAGGGCGGCGTGGCCCGCATGTCTGACCCGGACCTCATCGAGGGCATCGTCAACGCTGTGGACATTCCGGTGATGGCGAAGGCCCGCATCGGCCACTTCGTGGAGGCGCAGATTCTCGGCGAGCTGGGCGTAGATTTCATCGACGAGTCCGAGGTGCTCAGCCCGGCCGACTACGTCAACCACATCAACAAGTGGGACTTCGACGTGCCGTTCGTGTGCGGCGCGACGAACCTGGGCGAGGCCCTGCGTCGCATCACCGAGGGTGCGGCCATGATCCGCTCCAAGGGTGAGGCCGGCACTGGCGACGTCTCCGAGGCCGTCAAGCACCTGCGCACCATCAAGGGTGAAATCGCGCGCCTCCAGAACCTGGATCGCGATGAGCTCTACGTCGCAGCCAAGGAGTTGCAGGCGCCGTATGACCTGGTTGCTGAGGTTGCGGAGACCGGCAAGCTGCCGGTCGTGCTGTTCGTCGCTGGTGGCGTGGCCACGCCTGCCGACGCCGCCCTCGTCCGCCAGATGGGCGCCGAAGGCGTCTTCGTTGGCTCCGGAATCTTCAAGTCCGGCGAGCCTGCGAAGCGCGCGGAGGCCATCGTTAAGGCGGCCACCCTCTACGACCAGCCGGCCGAGCTGGCCAAGATCAGCCGCGGCCTGGGTGAGGCCATGGTGGGCATCAACGTCAACGATATCCCCGCCCCGCACCGCCTGGCTGAGCGCGGTTGGTAAACGCGGTGCGACCACTCGTCGGTGTCCTCGCGCTGCAGGGCGGCGTGGAGGAACACCTCGCCGTGTTGGAGAGCCTCGGTGTCGAAACGCGCCGGGTGCGCCTGCCGCAGGATCTCGACGGGCTGGACGGAATCATTCTGCCGGGCGGCGAGTCGAGCACCATCGATAAGCTGGCGCGCTCTTTTGGCGTCGCCGAGCCGCTGCGCCGCGCTGTCGAGGGAGGGCTGCCGGTCCTGGCCACTTGCGCGGGGCTCATCTACAGCGCCCGCGAGTTGGAGAACCCCGCGCCGGGCCAGCAGACGCTAGGGCTTATCGACGTCACCGTGCGTCGCAACGCCTTCGGCAACCAACGCTTCTCCCAGGAGCGCATCGTTCCCGTCGCGATGCAAGGTCAGCGGCCCGATGCAGAGACCTCAGAGGTTGGGGCGCGGCGCCGGGACGCCGAGGCTCATGGCATAGGACCCCGAAGCATCACGCTCGATATTGAGGCGAGCTTCATCCGCGCGCCCATCGTTACCCGCGTGGGCGACGGTGTCGAGGTCATCGCCACCCTGCCTGCCCCTGCGCTTGGTTCTGTGGCTGGTGGAGCGACAAGGGCTGGTGGCGCGATAAGTAGCAGCGGGGCCATCAGTGCGGGAGTGGGCGGCAAAGGTGGTATGACACACGCAGATTGCGCCAGACATGATGGGGCCGAAGTGATCGTCGGTGTGCAGCAGGGACGCGTCACAGCGCTGAGCTTCCATCCGGAAGAAAACGGTGACTCGCGCCTCCACGCCGCGTGGCTCGCTTCTTTTGCTAAATAACTATCGCCCGATAGTGCTCTGGGATACATTGAGATGTGCTAGCTGAACACATCACTCCCAGAAAGGCTCCTCGCCGTGAGCACACCTGCCCCAGAACAAGTCCGCGAAGACATCCGTTTCCTCGGCCGGGTGCTCGGCCGGGTCATCGCGCAGCAGGAAGGCGAGGACGTTTTTGAGCTCGTCGAATCCACCCGCCGCATGGCCTTCGACATCGCCCACGGCGATGCCAAGCCGGAAGACCTCGTCGCTATCTTCCGCGACCTCGACATCACCAAAGTCAACCTCGTGGCGCGAGCGTTCAGCTATTTCGCGCTCATCGCGAATCTAGCGGAGGACTTGGATGACGAGTCCGTCGAGGCGCCGGTTTCCCTGCGCAAGACATTCGCCAAGCTCAAAGAAGAAGGCGTCGCGCCCGCCGATGCCGCCTCCGTCATCCGAGGCGCTCACGTCGCCCCCGTTCTCACCGCGCACCCCACCGAAACCCGCCGCCGCACCGTCTTCGATACCCAGACCCGCATCAAGAATCTCCTCAAGGAAGCTCACCGCGGCGGCGACATGGCGGCGATCGAGAAGGAAATGTACCTGCGCATGACTCTGTTGTGGCAGACCGCGCTGATTCGTATTGCCCGCCCTACCCTCGAAGACGAGATTGACGTCGGCTTGCGCTACTACAAGCTTTCACTGCTCGACCAGGTTCCCGCCCTCAACCGCGCCATTCGCCACGCCATGCGTGAGACCTTTGGCCAGCAGCTTCCCGATTCCCCCGTCGTCCGCCCCGGCTCCTGGATTGGTGGCGACCATGACGGCAACCCCTTTGTTAACGAGCACACCTTGACCTACGCCACCCGCAAGGCCGCGGCGACGGTGCTGCAGTACTACGCCGACGAGCTCGGCGAGTTGGAGCGCGAGCTCTCCCTGTCGGATCGATATTCCTCCAGTTCCAAGGAACTGGGCGCGCTTGCCGACGCCGCCCACAACGACGAAAAATCCCGCGTCGACGAGCCCTATCGCCGGGCCATCTTCGGCATCCGGAAGAAGGTGCTGGCGAGGTTGGAGGGGGAGGCGTCGCCAAGCGCGTATGCGTCTCCGGAGGAACTCAAGCGGGACCTGGACGTGATCGACCGTTCGCTGCGCCAGTTCAACGATGACATCATCGCCGATGACCGCCTTGCCCGATTGCGCTCGGCGGTGACGACGTTCGGGTTCCACCTTTCGACGCTGGATATGCGCCAGAACTCCGAGTCCTTTGAGAACGTTCTCACCGAGATTTTCGCCGCGGCCACTATCACCCCGGACTACAGCGCGCTGGGGGAGGAGGAGAAGGTCACCCTGCTCGTGCGCGAGCTGCAGACCAACCGTCCGCTGCTCTTCCCCGGCTCCGAGCGGGAGTTCAGCGAGGATACCTCGAAGGAGCTGGGGATTTTCCGTGCGGCGGCGCGCGCCGTGCAGGACTTTGGGCCGAAGTCGGTGTCGCACTGCATTATCTCCATGACCGGCACCGTCTCCGATATCTTGGAGCCGATGGTGCTGCTCAAGGAGGTGGGACTGAGCGAGGTCGATGTGGTGCCGCTGTTTGAGACCATCGAGGACTTGAAGGCCGGCGCCGGCATTCTGGAGAAGCTGTGGCAGGTGCCCGTGTACCGCGAGCATCTGCGCTCGCGCGGGGATATCCAAGAAGTCATGTTGGGGTACTCGGATTCCAACAAGGATGGCGGCTACCTGCAGGCAAACTGGGCGCTGTACGACGCCGAACTGGCTCTCGTTGAGCTCTGCGCGCGCCACGGCGTGGAGTTGCGACTGGCGCATGGTCGCGGCGGTGCGGTAGGCCGCGGCGGTGGCCCGACCTATGATGCGATTTTGGCGCAGCCGAAGGGCGCGGTATCAGGTTCGGTGCGTATCACCGAGCAGGGAGAGGTGATTTCTGCGAAGTATGGTGCGCCGGAGACTGCGCGCCGCCACTTGGAGGCGTTTGTTTCCGGAGCGCTGGAGGCATCGTTGTTGGATACCGAGCCCATTACGGATCCGGAGCGCGCCTACGACATCATGCGCGAGCTGGCGGCGTTGAGTGGCGTGGCCTACCGCCAGCTTGTCGACGACCCCGGGTTCATCGCCTACTTCACCCAGTCCACCCCGCTGCACGAGATTGGTGATCTCAACCTGGGTTCGCGCCCGACCTCGCGTAAGCAGACCACCGCGATTACGGATTTGCGAGCGATTCCCTGGGTGCTGTCGTGGTCGCAGTCCCGCACCAACATCCCGGGCTGGTTCGGCGTGGGCAGTGCGGTGACGGCGTGGGTGAAGCAAGCCTCCGGAGGATCGACAGCTGTCAACGGCGCAGTAAACACCGACGGAATAAACACTGCCCCAGCAGACGAAGAGAAGCGCTGGGAAGAGCTGCGCGAGCTGTACCGCACGTGGCCCTTCTTCCGTTCTGTGTTCGCGAACATGGCGCAGGTCATGGCTAAGGCGGAGATGCAGCTGGCGCGCCTGTATGCCAACTTGGTCGACGACAAAGAAATCGCGGACCGTATCTTCGGCCTGATTTCCGAGGAGTTTGAGCGCACCCGCGAGGTCTACCTTAAGGTCACCGGCAACGCGGAGTTGGTTAGTGAGAACCAACGCCAGGCGCGGTCGCTCAAGCGTCGCTACCCGTACCTGCTTCCGCTTAACGCCATCCAGTTAGAGTTGCTGCGTCGCTACCGTAAGGGCGATGATCAGTTCCTGGTGTCGAAGACCATTCAAGTCACGATGAACGGGTTAGCCACCGCGCTGCGCAACGCCGGCTAGAATCTACGGCCAACCGACCCGCACGCCGAATGCCCCGCGAGGAAGTGATTTCCTGCGGGGTACGACCAAACAGTGCTGGAAGAGTGCCCTGGCGGAACGGGGCACACTGGTGCGCAAGATGACCTTGAGGTTTGTTGAAGCGTTAGTTGAAGGCGCTGGTGAAGACCGGCGCGGCGTCGTATGGCGGGATCCATGCCACCCGCCCGCCGATGCGATCCATGTGGCCGCGTGAGGGCGGGGCATCGGGGTCGTCGTCGTTGACCCCGTTGTGGTACGGACACAGCGGCACCAGGTTGAGGATGTTGGTGGGCCCGCCGCGGGCCCAAGCCTTAATGTGGTGGATTTGGCACTTCTCAAAGGGAACCTTGCAGCCCTCCCAGGCGCAGCAGGGATTCTCCGCGGCCAAGGCAAGACGCTGCTTGGCGGTGGCGAAGCGCTGGAAGCGGAAGACATCGAGCGGACCGTGTTCGCGGCTGACCGCCACGATGACTCCCTTGTCTAGCAAAGCGCGCTCCACCAGCTGCGAGCCGGTCATGGTCGCGCCACTGGTGGTGCGGACGATGAACTCTTCGCCGTCCTTGTCGGTATTGCCCTTGAGCAGCTCGGCGTAGTCATCAAGCTGCAGGACCGCCATGGTGGCAACCTCAGTCTTGACACCGCCACCGTCTAGATTCTCCAGGAAGCTTTCACCGGGGCGTTCCTGGTCGATGCCTTCGAAGACGCCGGTAAGCTGCAACGAGTCCGCGGTGACCGTGAGCGTGGCCAGACCGTTGCCATGCTGGGTGAGCTTGGCGCGCTCGGCATACGTGCGGGGCTTGCGCATCTGGCGCAGCCTTTTGCGCGCTACCTTTTCCACCAGCTCCGCGCTGGTCTGGCATAGCTCCACACGCAAATCCCACGCTTTGTGGTGGTCCCGAACTTTGGCAACGAAGTGCTCGATGAGCTGCAAGGTCACCAGCCCGTGCCCGCGCCGGCGCGCGGCTTCCACTGCCGTGCGCTGCTTCTTCGTCGAGGATGTGTGCCCGAAGTAGGTGTGGTGGAGGGAGAGGAACACGGTGGCGTCGGCAGGCGTGGCGCCGAGGGCCACCAAATCAGATTCAGACAGGCCCGCGCACTCGGCCACCAGGTCAATGGCGCGGCCGAGGGCGGCGAAGAACGTCTGTAATCTCATACCCCGCAGCCTAAAAGCACTCCACCCCACCTCCAAGCCCCGAACTAGCCATCCGATGAAATCTGTGGATAACTAGTCGGCACTCGGCTTTAGGCGCCGGCGAGGCCGCGGCGCTTAAGCAGCG
This sequence comes from Corynebacterium sp. HMSC074A09, assembly GCF_001811545.1. Lineage (NCBI taxonomy): Bacteria > Bacillati > Actinomycetota > Actinomycetes > Mycobacteriales > Corynebacteriaceae > Corynebacterium > Corynebacterium sp. HMSC074A09. The sequence goes on from NZ_KV805150.1 coordinate 124,487, forward strand.
GCGCAACGTCCTTGTCGCGGCCGCGGAACTCGCGGTAAGCCTCCGTGAAGTCGCGAGACGCGCCCTTCGACAGGATGACATCGCGGAACTTCTGACCGGCCTCGCGCAGGTCGGTTTGCTCTTTGAACCACTCGAAACCATCGGCGTCGAGCGCTTCGGCCCACAGGTAGGAGTAGTAGCCCGCCGAGTAGCCGCCGGCGAAGATGTGGTTGAAGTAGGTCGAGCGGTAGCGAGGCGCGATGAGCTCGTTATCCAGCCCGGCCGCGCGCAGGGCTTCGGCCTCAAATTCGGCGACGGCCTCCGGGGTAGCCTCCAACTTGGCGGCCTCGGCAGCACTTAGGGAATGCCACGCGAGGTCGATGATCGACGCTCCCAGATACTCCGAGGTAGCGAAACCCTGGCCGAACTCGGAGGCGGCGGAGATAGCGTCGAGAAGCTCGTCCGGAATAGGTTCGCCCGTCTCGACGTGGCGGGCGTACTCCTTGACCAAGTTCTTATCGAGCGCCCAGTTCTCGTTGATCTGCGAGGGGAACTCCACCCAGTCGCGCGGGACGTTGGTGCCGGCGAAGGTGGGGTAGCGGACGTCGGAAAGCAGGCCGTGCAGGGCGTGGCCGAATTCGTGGAAGACGGTGCGGACCTCGTCCATGCTCAGCAGCGGCTGGGAGCCGTCGGCGGGCTTGGTGATGCCCATAACGTTGACGATGACCGGCTTCCGCTCCAGCAGCCTAGACTGCCCCACGAACTCGCTCATCCATGCGCCGCCGCGCTTGGTGGGACGCCCGAAGTAGTCGGTAAGAAGAAGGCCGATCCCCTTATCCCCGTGCGAGTCGATATCTACGTGCGGGTCCTTATTCACGTGATTGACGTCTCCGTCAATCACCTCCCACACGCGAACCCCCTCCGCATAGCCTTCGAGGTCATCGCGGGGGATAACGGTGATGCCGTAGAGGCGCTCGGCGGCGGCGAAGACGCCCTTCTCCAGGACCTGGTCCAGCGGGAAGTACTTGCGCAGCTCCTCCTCATCGAGAGAGAAGTCGCGGGCGCGGACCTTGGATTCCCAATAAGGCCAGTCCGCGGCGCTGAAACCCTGGCCGTTGAGCGTTGCTTCCTCCGTGAGGAGCTTCTGCTCGCCTTCGGCGTTGGCCGCGGCGGCGGGGGCGAGGTCGAAGAGCATGGTGCGGGCGGCGTCGGCAGTCGCGGCGGTTTCCTCGGCGATGACGTAGTCGGCATGCGTGGCAAAGCCCAGCAGCTCGGCTCGCTCGGCGCGCAGCTGCACGGCCTCGATGAGCCCCGGGATGTTGTTCTCGGAGCCCCTGCTTGCCGACGCCCCATACAGCCTCCCCCTCGCATCCTCCCGCGCCAGACGACTCAGCTCGGACTGCACGGTCGGCAGCTCCAGCGGGATGACAAAACCTTCGCGGCCCAGTGCTTCGGCGTCGGCCTTGGCGGAGGCGATGCGCTCGGCGGGCAGGCCCTCGAGTTCCTCCTCGGTGAAGGAGACCGCGCGCTCGCGGGTAGACGCCATGAGGTTGCGGCCAAATTCTTCAGAGAGCGCGGAGAGGCGCTGGTTGATCTCGGACAGGCGGGCCTTGCCGGCAGCGTCGAGGTCCGCGCCCTTGCGGGCAAAGGTGCGCAGGAGGTGGTCGTGGAGGCGCTGGCCTTCCGCGTCGTCGGCAGGCGGCGTGGCCTCCTTGATGCGCGCGTAGAGCACCTCGTTCTGGTAGATCGCGTCATAGTGCGCGGACAGGCGCGGGTAGATGTCGGCGGCGATCTCCTCCATTTCATCGGTGACGTCGGTGCCGGAGAGGTTGCCAAAGACCGCCATGACGCGGTCGAGGTCCTGCCCGGAGCGCTCGAGCGCCTCCACGGTGTTTTCCCACGTAGGCGTGGTGGGGTTGTCGGTGATGGAGGCGATTTCGGCGTCGTGAAGCGCGAGTGCTTCGTCGAAGGCGGGGCGGTAGTGCTCGACCTTGATCTCCGCAAACGGCGGGAGCTGGTAGGGCAGCGTGGAAGGTGTCAGTAGTGGGTTAGTCATAAGAAACTACCGTACCTAATAAGCTCCGCCCTATGTGATGGCTTTCACTAAATTATCCGACCGGGATTGGCGTGCGTTCCCTGCGCGGGGCGGTGGCACGGTTCACAAGGGTGACATCGAGAATCAGGAACGCTGCCAAAGTGATTCCCAAAAGCGGCAGGAAGACGCCCACGGTGGCGGCGAAAAGCGCGCCCAACCCTGTGGTGGCCCAGGAAAAGTGGGCAGTCGGGAGGAAGCGTGGGCGACGTTTCCACCACATGTAGTACCCCAGTACTACGAGAGCGGCGGTGGCGAGACCCAAGGCGAGGAGCGCAATCTGCAGCGGCAGTCCGAACATGATGCCCATGTGCAGGTAGATGCCCCAGCTGCTGAGCTTGCTAAACAGCGGCAGGCTGGAGAAAGGCTGGCGGTCGATGACGTCGCCGGTAGTGCCATCTACCGAAATTGCATCGGAGGTGGTGCGCCATTCCACCCAGCGTTCGCTGACCTGCCAGGCGGAGTTGGCGTCCTCCGGCGGGTAGAGGCGCAGCGGTCCGGTCAGTCCCTCGGCGCGGCCGGTGGCGAGGACGCGTTCGGCCTCGGCAGCCACGTTCGCGCTTGACCACGCCCCTCCAACCCCATGACCTTCATGTCCTTCATGGCCGGTGTGCTCATGCGTTTCAGCGGTGGTGCCGGGGAGGGCAGTCTCGATGGGGGTGGCCTTCCAGTTCATGCGCTCGACGAGGGAATCGACGTTCCCGCCGGCCAGTCCCGACCACGTGATACCGGTGGCAGAGAGGCCAAGCAGGCCGATGAAGATCCAGGCGCCAACAGTGGAATGCAGGCGGGTGGCCTTCCAGCGGGCAGAGCGCTTGGGCTGCTGCTGCGCTGCGTTCGCGGTTGCCTTGTTCTTCGGGCGGCGGCGAATCCACCACATATAAAGACCGCCACAGGCCATGACCCACAGCCAAGAAGCAGCCAGCTCCGAGTAGAGCTCACCGACCTTGCCCAAGTGGAAGCTTTCGTGCAGGGAGGAAATCCAGCGGCGCAGCGGCATCTCACCCAGGCCCGAGTAGGTGGGGTAGTCCCCGATGACCTCGGCGTTGGCAGGATTGATGAAGACGGTGCGCTGGAGGCTTTCGTCGATGCTGTCATCGGAAACCAGCACGCGCGTCGAATCCGTCGGTGTCGTGGCCGGCCAGACCTGCGTGACCGGCATGTCAGGCTGTTTGTGCTGCGCGGCCTGGATTTGTTCCTCCAAGCTCACGGGGTGCTCGACCGCCGGAACGGTCATGACGTCGCGGTACACCACCTTCTCCAGGGTGGGTGCCATGGCATAGAGACAGCCAGTCAATGCCGCAACGAGGATGAAGGGGCCGACGAACATACCGCCGTAAAAGTGAATGCGCTGAATGAAAGATCGCAGAGCCGTCCGACTCATATGTAGTGCTCTTTTCAGTGTGTACAGGTAGGGCCCGTAGTGGGTGCCTGAGGGTGAATGCTTTCGGGCACTCAAGACGGGCGATGGACAGGCGCTGATATCAACTGCACTACTAGTCGGAGGCGGTGGTTGCTTGGTTCCCGTGGATTGAAAAACTCTCTCTTTTGCTGTGCGGTGTAGCTTTTACAACCTTTGATGAGGTTAGGGGTTTGCATAAGCCGTTGTCGGACTTCAATTGATGGTCGGCTACAGAGATCTGCCAATAGGGATAGCGAGGCTAATCTCATATTGATAGCCTGAGCACATGAGCATTATGAAGATCTGCCCCCCCTGCACGACAACATAAGACTACCGCGGTAGTCATTGCTGGCGTAATGCTGGCAGGCTTTGTGAAGATTCCAACTGCGCATGCGCAAAACTACAACAATCCGTTTCCCACTGAACCCTCCGACTCTTACATCCAAGACTGTGCGAACAATCCGGCTACGTGCAAATTGCCAGAAGGAGTGGCAACTGGTGCATCTCCCGAGAAGCAGGAGGCATGGAACAGATGCTTAGTGGCGATGACCGTTGCTGGTGTTCCTGCGGGCCGGGCGGTGCAAGGAATGCTTAAGGCAATTGCGACCGGAGTTGTAGCGGGTGGCCTAAACGGTTACGCCAGTTGCGACTGGGATGCAATTCTCGCTAAGTAGAGGTGTTGAGAGCATGAAATCATTTTTGGCTGGTTGGATTTTGTCGATAGGCGCGGTACTTATGGTGGGGTATTCCTCTGCTGACTTGATGTGGGTAGTCCGGACGGCCCTACTTACGACGATTCTCTGGGTATCAGCCTATTTCATTTCTAAGAAGCGCCAGATTCAAAAAGTGGATGGCATCGACCGTAGCTGATGCTCCCATGGTTGTACGGGACGCTAGTCACCTGATTTTAGGCAGCGGAGAAATTGCCCAATGGCATCGGAGGAGGAGGGGGTGTTACACCGCCGGTAGAGCGTGAGGTGGGACCATGTCTCGCGTCACGCAGCGGCGTCGAAGGCGACTTGGTGGTTAAGGACGTCTTCGTAGGAAAACGACGGCGCCGCGCGCTCCACTACGGAGAGGATGCGCGCGGCGGTCGGAAACATGACGGGAGAAAGAGTTACTTCTTCAGGCCATCAATGATCTCGTTGAAGGCAGCGACCGGGCGCATGGTCTGGTTGAGCTTCTCCTCGTTCGGGGCGTAGTAGCCGCCGAGGTCGACGGGGGAGCCCTGGACGTCGAGAAGCGCCTGCTCAATCTCGCCTGCCTTGGCCTCGAGGGCCTCAGCAACCGGCTTGAAGGCCTCGGCCAGCTCGGCGTCGTCAGTCTGCGCAGCCAGCTCCTTGGCCCAGTTGAGGGTCAGGAAGAAGTGGGAGCCGCGGTTGTCGTTCTCGCCGACCTTGCGGGACGGGGACTTGCCCTCATCCAGCAGGGTCTCGGTGGCCTTGTCCAGCGCTGCGGCCAGCACGCCAGCCTTGGCGTTGCCGTTGGTGTTGTTCTCGTGGCGGAAGGACTCTGCCAGAGCCAGGAACTCACCGAGGGAATCCCAGCGCAGGTGGTTCTCCTCCTGGACCTGCTGGACGTGCTTCGGGGCGGAGCCGCCGGCACCGGTCTCGAACAGGCCGCCGCCTGCCATGAGCGGAACCACGGACAGCATCTTGGCGGAGGTGCCCAGCTCCAGGATGGGGAAGAGGTCGGTGTTGTAGTCACGCAGGACGTTACCGGTCACGGAGATGGTGTCCTCGCCCTTGCGGATGCGCTCGACGGAGATCTTGGTCGCGGTGACCGGGTCCTCGATGGAGATGTCGAGGCCCTCGGTGTCGTGATCCTGCAGGTACTTCTTGACCAGCTCGATGAGGTTGGCGTCGTGGCCGCGCTCCGGGTCGAGCCAGAAGATAGCCTTCATGCCGGACAGGCGAGCACGGTTGACAGCCAGCTTGACCCAGTCCTGGATCGGGGCGTCCTTGGTCTGGCAGGCGCGCCAGATGTCGCCGGCCTCGACGTCGTGGGAGATGAGAGCCTCGCCCTTGGAGTTGCGGACCTCGACGGTGCCCGCAGCCGGGACCTTGAAGGTCTTGTTGTGGGAGCCGTACTCCTCAGCCTTCTGTGCCATGAGGCCGACGTTCGGGACGGTACCCATGGTGGTCGGGTCGTAAGCGCCGTTAGCCTTGCAGTCCTCGATCACGGCCTGGTAGACACCGGCGTAGGAGGAATCCGGGATGACGGCGAGGGTGTCCTGCTCCTCGTCGTTCTTGTTCCACATGTGGCCGGAGGTGCGGATCATGGCCGGCATGGAGGCGTCGATAATGACGTCGGACGGAACGTGCAGGTTGGTAATGCCCTTGTGGGAGTTGACCATGGCGAGGTCCGGACCCGCGGCCAGCGCGGCGTCGAAAGCGGCCTTGATCTCAGCGCCATTCTCCAGCTTGTCCAGGCCCTCGTAGATAGCGCCCAGGCCGTTCTCGCCATTGAGGCCAGCGGCCTCGAGCTCCTCGCCGTACTTCTCAAAGACATCAGCGAAGAAAGCGCGCACGACGTGGCCGAAGATGATGGGGTCAGAAACCTTCATCATGGTGGCCTTGAGGTGAGCGGAGAAGAGAACGCCCTCTTCCTTGGCGCGGGCAACCTGCGCCTTGAGGAACTCGTCGAGTGCCTTGGCGGACATGAAGGTGCCGTCGATGACCTCACCCTTGAGGACCGGCAGCTTCTCCAGCAGGGTCTGCTCGCCCTCGGCGGTCTTCAGCACGATGGAGAGGGTGTCCTCCTCCGGCATGATGACGGACTTCTCGTTGTGGCGGAAGTCGTCAGCGTCCATGGTGGCCACGTTGGTCTTGGAATCCGCCGACCACGCACCCATCTTGTGCGGGTTCTTCTTAGCAAAGTTCTTGACCGCAATCGGGGCGCGGCGGTCGGAGTTGCCCTCACGCAGAACCGGGTTGACGGCGGAGCCCTTGACGGCGTCGTACTTCTCCTGAGCCTCTTCGTACTCCGGAAGGTCGTAGCCGGCGGCCTGCAGCTCAGCGATGGCCTTCTTCAGCTGCACCAGGGAAGCGGAGATGTTCGGCAGCTTAATGATGTTAGCTTCCGGGGTCTTGGCCAGCTCGCCGAGCTCAGCCAGGGCATCGGAGACCTTCTTGTCACCAAGGCGCTCCGGGAACTGGGCCAGGATGCGGCCGGCCAGGGAAATGTCGCGGGTTTCCACCTCGATGCCTGCGGTGGACGCGAAGGCCTCCACGACGGGCTTGAAGGAGTAGGTCGCCAGCAACGGCGCCTCGTCGGTACGGGTCCAGATAATCTTTGCCATGGTTCTCCTAAAGAAGTTGAAAACTGTTCAACCTCACAGGATACCTGTCTTATTTTCTCGCGGTGCCGGTCCCCCTGTGACTCGCACCACCAGCGGGGGAAGTCTGTGTACTTGGCACAACCTTTCCGGCTGGACTTACGAGCTCGGCAGGGAAAGTACTAAGGTCTGCCCACGTGAAACCGATGAATACCCGTATCCAACGCCGCCCCGTCCCACGCCAGACGGAAATCTCCGCGACGCGCCGCACCATCGTCATGATTGCCATGGCGCTGGGTGCTTTCGCCATCGGTACCACGGAGTTCACCTCCATGGGCCTGCTGCCGCTCATCGCGGATGATTTCGGCATTACGGAAGACACGGCGTCGGTAGTCATCTCCGTCTACGCACTCGGTGTCGTCGTGGGCGCCCCAGTCATCGCCGCACTTACAGGCAAGCTCCCACGCCGCCGCCTCATCATCCTGCTCATCGCCTTCTTGCTCGTGGGTAACCTGCTGACAGCCCTGGCCCCGAACTACGGCGTCCTGCTGGTGGCGCGCTTCATCGCGGGTCTGCCGCATGGCGCATACTTTTCCGTAGCTAATCTGGCTGCGGCATCGATGGCGCCACCGGGCAAGCAAGGGTTTGCCATGTCGATGGTGGGCATGGGTCTGTCCATCGCCACCGTGATCGGCGTGCCCGCGGCCCAGGCCCTAGGCCAAGGATTGGGCTGGCATGCGGCGTACTTTTTGGTCGTGGCCATTGCGGGGCTCACGATGGTCCTGCTCTTTTTCCTCTTCCCGCACATGACGCGCATGCCGGAAACGGATATGTTTACTGAGCTCGGCGCGCTGAAAAACAGCCAGGTTCTGCTCACCGTATTCCTCGGCACCGTCGGCTTCGGTGGCATGTTCGCCGTCTACACCTACATCACGTGGACCATGACGGAGGTCGCCGGCATGGACCCGAGCCACACGTGGATTGTGCTCATGGCCTATGGCATCGGTATGACTGTTGGCAATGTCGCCGGTGGTGCGCTGGCGGACCGAAACCTGGAATTCGGCATCATCTTTGCTCTCATCTGCATGGTCGGTGTGTCCGTGGCCTTCTACTTCCTGGCTCACAACGCATGGGCGGGCACGATTGCCTTTGGTGTCTTGGCCTTCTTCGGCTCCATTCTCGTGCCTTCCTTGCAGCTGCGCCTGGTCAACGTAGCGGGGGATGCGCAGACCCTCGCGGCGGCGTTGAACCAGTCCGCGCTCAACATCGCTAATGCAGCGGGCGCGGCTATCGGTGGCGCGGTCGTGGGCGCGGGCTACTCCTATAACTCCACCGCGCTGGCCGGCGCGGGCCTGGCGGTGGCCGGCTGTGTTACTTGGGTCGTCACCATGTGGGACAAGCGCCGCCGGGGCCCTTCCGTGAAGATTATTGAACAGAGTTAGACTGACCGGCATGAGTTTCACCATCGCCTCCGTCAACGTCAACGGCATCCGCGCGGCCTGCAAACAGCGCAATGAGAACAACCCGGGGATGAACGCGTGGTTGGATACCACGCCGGCCGATGTCGTCCTCATGCAGGAGGTGCGCGCCAATCCCGAGCAGACCCAGAAGGCCCTGGCCCCGGCTCTGGAGGCCGGATGGAACCTGGTGCAGGCCGAATCCGCCGCCAAGGGCCGCGCGGGCGTGGGCATCTTATCGAAGCATGCGCTTGGCGACGTCTCCGTGGGCTTCGGCTCCTTCGCCGAATCCGGCCGCTTCATTGCCGCCACCGTGGAAGGCGTGCGCGTGGCCTCTTTGTATCTGCCCTCCGGCGATGTGGATTCGCCGAAGCAGGATGAGAAGTACCTCTTCCTGGACGAGTTTTCTTCAGTCTTGGATGAGATGGCTGCGACCTACCCGGAGGCTGTTATCGGTGGTGACTGGAATATTTGCCACCGCGCCCAGGACTTGAAGAACAACAAGCCCAACGAGAAGAAGTCCGGCCACCTGCCGGAGGAGCGCGCTTTCATGGATCGCGTCTTTGGCTCCTTCCCGGATGCGCAGCCGCAGGAGAAGAAGGGGCTCGGGGATTGGCTCGGCGTGGTGGATTATGAGACCAAGACCGCCTGGGAAGCGGCCGCGGACCCGCAGTGGTTTGACGTCGCCAGGCGCCTGCACCCGGAGGCTGAGGGGCCCTATACCTGGTGGACCTACCGCGGCCAGGCTTTCAATAACGACGCTGGGTGGCGCATCGATTATCAAGCGGCCACGAAGTCTATGCTGGAGCGCGCGCAGCGCACGTGGGTGGAGAAGGCGCCGACGGTGGAGGAGCGCTGGTCCGATCACTCTCCTCTTCTGGTGGAGTACAAGTAGCCGAATCCAAGTAGTGGTACGATAATCCCGTCTTAACGTCCTTTTCTATTTCGCAGGAGATACTCATGACCCGCGCAATCATCTACTTTGTCCTCGGCGCTATTCTGCTTGCCCTGGGTATCTGGTGGTGGACCATCGTCGGACCGTCCTTTGCCTTCCTTGGCCCGATCGTCCTCCAGGGTGTTGGTGGCGCGTTCATGGTGGCCGGTTTCGCCGTCATGATGGACGTTATTAGCCCGACCTCCCGCAAGATTTAACTGAGGCAGCGCCGCCCCAGCGGAGGCGGCAGAGTAGAGTAGTCAACCATGACTGACTCCACTTCTGCATCGACCTCCGCTTCCCGAGTCCTCTCCGGCATCCAGCCCACGGCGGACTCCTATCACCTGGGTAACTACCTCGGAGCGCTCAAGCAGTGGATTGACCTGCAAGACTCTCACGAGGCTTTTTATTTCATCCCGGACCTGCACGCCATCACGGTGGAGCAGAACCCGGAGGAGCTGCGCCACCGCACCGTGGCGGGCGCCGCGCAGCTCATCGCATTGGGCATTGACCCGGCGAAATCTACCCTCTTCGTCCAATCCCACGTCCCCGCGCACGCGGAGCTGACGTGGGTTTTGCAGTGCCTGACCGGCTTCGGTGAGGCCTCCCGCATGACCCAGTTCAAGGACAAGTCCCTCAAGCAAGGCCAGGACCGCACGTCCGTGGGCCTGTTTACCTACCCCGTCCTGATGGCCGCGGATATCCTCCTGTATTCCCCGCACTATGTGCCGGTGGGGGAGGACCAGCGCCAGCACCTCGAGCTCACTCGCAACCTGGCGGAGCGCTTCAACAACAAATACGGCGAGGTCTTCCGCGTGCCAGAGGCCTTCATTCCGGAGGGCTCAGCCAAGATTTATGACCTGCAGGAGCCGACGTCCAAGATGTCGAAGTCGGGCGCAAACCCGAAGGGCATCGTGAACCTGCTCGATGCTCCTAAGACCTCCGCTAAGCGCATTAAGTCCGCGGTGACCGATGACCTCGGCGTGGTGGCCTTCGACCGCGAGAAGCAGCCCGGCGTGTCCAACCTGCTGGCTATCCAGTCTGCGCTGACCGGTGAGAGCATCCCGAACCTCGTGGACAAGTACGCGGGCCAGGGCTATGGCCACCTGAAGGTGGACACAGCAGAAGCGCTGGAGGCCTTCACCACTCCGCTGAAGGCACGCTACGACGAGCTCATGGAAGACCGCGGCGAGCTCGAGCGCATCTTGGCCCAGGGTGCCGAGCGCGCCACGGAGATCGCCTCCCCGCTCGTGGACAAGGTCTACGAGGCGGTGGGCTTCCTCCCCGCGCGCCGCGGCTGAGTTGGTTAGCATGATGAAGACTGTGTAGAGGACTCTGTAACTTATTTCTGTAATTCATAAAAAGGGGAAAGCCTGTGGCGCCAACGACTCAACCCGATGAGAAGAAGACCGATGACTACGGCATCGAGCGTGCTAATGCCGATGAGCCGGGCGCGGTAGATAAAGTCCGCGAGAAGTCCGGTTTTATCGACCACATCATGAAGATGCTGGACCGCTACGGCAGCCAGGGCGGAAACCAGTTCGCGGCCGGAATTACGTATTTCTCGGTTCTGGCTATCTTCCCCATCTTCATGCTCACGGTGGCAGCCATCGCCACCGTGTTGGCCAATCGCCCCGATCTCATGCAGCAACTGGAGGAGCAGATCGCGAACTCCGTGTCTGGCGATCTGGGGGATTCGATTACGCAGATTCTGCATACCGCGATTGAACAGCGCGGCGCGATGTACGGCATCGGTGGCCTGACTACCCTGTGGTCCGGGCTGGGCTGGATGAACAACCTGCGCATTGGCATTTCGGCGATGTGGATGCAGGATCCGACTGACGCCCCGGGCAACTTTGTGACCAAGAAGCTCAGCGATCTGCTGGGGCTCATCGGCCTGCTCGTGGCCATGGTTATCGCCTTCGGCGTGACGGCGGCGGGTTCTTCCGGACTGACCCAAAAGATTTTCGAGTGGGTCGGTATTGAGTCTTTCCCTGGCATGGGCGCAGTGCTGGTTGTGGCCGGTATCGTCATCGGCCTTATCGCCAACTTCCTCGTCTTCTGGTGGATGGTGGCCTTCCTGCCGCGCACGAAGGTTCCCACCAAGTCGGGACTGATGGGCGCGGCCATTGGTGCGGTGCTCTTTGAGGTAATCAAGCAGCTGTCCACCGTCATCATGTCCTCCGCGGCGGGCAACCCGGCAGGCGCCGTGTTCGGCCCCGTAATCGTCCTCATGGTGGTCATGTACTTGGTCTGGCGCGTCGTCCTGTACGTCTCCGCATGGACGGCCACCACCGAGGAATCCCTCGAGCTGCTCGTGCCGCCCGTCCCAGACCAGGCTGTCATCCGCGTCCGCAACGAGATCCGCCAGGGCCCGAACCCGGGCGTGACCCTGGGCGCCGGTGCTGCCCTGGGTGCAGCCGCAGCTGGTGCCTGGGCCCTGCTGCGCCGAAAGTAGGCCGATGCTACCAGCGTCTTTTGCCCCGAACCTGTACGAGCACTTCAGCCTCGATTCACGCGCGACCTCACGAGAACTGGGCGTGCAGTTGGCGGCTGCCGACGCTCACCTCGAAGGCCTCGGCTACCTCCCCGAAGCCCCAGAGCGCGAGGAGCTTGCCGTTGCCTCCCGCATTCTATGCGAGCCTTCCTCCCGCGCCAGCTATGACCAAAAGGTCGAGTCCGGCGCCCAGCTCACGTGGGCGCAGCTGGAGGATTACGCGACTACCGGCCGGTGGGGTGAGAGCGCGCACGCCCCAACGCCAACTCCGCCCCGCGATGATGCGCGGCGCGCCTCTCCCGGCAACCGCGTGCTCATGGCCGTCATTGACTACTTTCTCGCGGCCCTCGTGGTGTCCTTCATCGTCGGCTTTGGCTTTACCAACCCGGATGATAATTCGGTGTGGATCGTCAGCATCTCCAGCATCTTCACGGTGGCTTACTACATCTGTTTCGAGGTCCTCGCCGGGGCAACACCTGCGAAGATGATTGCCGGGTATACCGTGCGCGATGTGACGACCCACGAGAAGCTCACCTGGCAGCAGAGCATCAGGCGCAACTGGTGGCGCGTGGCCTCCCTCGTGCCGCTCATTGGGCCGCTGATCGCCTTTTTTGGTGCCCTCTACGTGGTGACCACGATTGGGGCCAAGAACAATCTACGCGGCCAGCACGACATCATGGCTAACGCCGAAGTAGTGAAAAAGTAGCAACCACTACGACGAGGAGCGCGACGAGCCCCGCCACCATCCAGCCAATCCAGCCCTGCGAGCCTTCGAAGGACGAAGACTCCGCAGCCACCTCCGCGGTGGCGGGCGCAGCCGGGGTGGTGGGAGCCGGGCTCGTAACCGCAGACTCCGCGGGCTCTTCCTTTCCGGCTGCGAAGTCATCTAGGTGCCCGACGCCATCGCCGGCGCGGACGTCGGAGGCTTCGTCGAGAAGCATCTGCGCCTGCTCCCAGGCGCGGAACCCATGCTCGACGGTCGTATCGAGGAGAACCGCCTGGAGGCGGCGCCCATCGCGGTCGATAGCGCCGACGAAGGTATGGTGTGCGTCCTCGGTATAGCCCGTCTTGCCGCCGATGCCATCCGGGTCGTTGAGGAACAGCCCATTGTCGTTCCACAGCTCATAGCCGGGCATGTCACCCCAGCCGGGAAACTCCACGTGCTCGGTGTCGACGATGCGCGCGAAGGTGTCGTTGGCAAAAGCCGTGCGGTAAATCAGCGAGATATCCGCCGCGGACGTCGACATGCCTGCCGCGTCCAGCCCCGAGTAGCTCGCCGCTACCGTCGAGCGCGTGCCAATCTCCTGTGCCTTCGCATTGACCTTTGCCAATGCTTCATCGTCCCCGCCAACAGCCTGCGCGAGAGCGTGCGCGGCGTCGTTGCCGGAAGCCATGAGCAAACCCTGCAAAAGCTGCTCCACGGTGTAGACCCCATCGGGGCCGAGGCCGACAGCGGAGCCCTCGATGGAGGCGTCGTCAAGCGTGGCGGTGATGCGCTGGTCGAGGGGAAGCTCCTCGATGACCACGAGCGCTAACAGTGCTTTGATGATGGAGGCCGGGCGGTAGCGCCCATTGGGATCCTTCATGGCGATGATTTCGCCGGTGTCCAGGTCACTGACCATCCACGCCGACGCCACCACGTCCTTATTGACCCGAAAACCGCGCGGAGCGGTCACGCCGCAGGCAGCGCCCTCAACAGCGGGCAGGGGAGTGGGCGCGACTTGGCCGGGGGAGAGTCGCTCGGAGGTGGTGGTTGGCTCCTCGGGAACGAGGGAGTGCGGGCAAGAGTCGGTATCCGGCGCGGTGGTGCGCGTGGGCGACGTTGACTCTTCCTCCTCTGCAAACGCCGGTGGCGTCGCGGCTAAGGCGAGGGCAGTCAGGATCGCGGGGACATGTTTCATAGCGTGCTTAATCCTAGACCCCGTCCTAGGATGAACCTCATGCATGACGCACCTCTGATTAGTCCCGAAAACAAAGACTCCGGCGCCGAGATTTTCGCCGGCCTGCCCAAGGTGACGCTCTTCGCGCCGCTGCCCACGGATGCTTCGACCCCGGACGAGCTCCGCGCGGCCACGCACGCTGTTGTACAAGCGCTTGCCGACGACCACGTGGTCTACGCCGAGCTCCGGCTGAGCCCCGGCGCCTTCCCCTTCGACGCGGCCGAGGCCCTCGCCGCCGCGCAGGAAGGGTTGGATGTTCCTGGAATCGATGCTCGGCTTATCGTCGAGGGCGATGCCAGCGAGGCCGCGGTGGGCGTGGCGCTGACCGAGCTGTCTGCGGCTGAGAAGCTCCGCGCGGACTTCATCCCGTGGGAGCGCGATGTCGATTCTTATGAGGATGCCGTGGCTGCAGTGCAGGCGGGTGCGACGCGCCTTGTTCATGCCACTGATCTTGTCGATGACTTCAGCGCGGATCTCGACGGCGTTCGCCCAGGCAGGGCCTCTGCGTGGGTGCGGGATCGCCGCATCGCGCTGACCTTCGCGCCGCTGGAGGAGCTGCCCGCAGAGGAGTTGGCTGATCACCCTCTGCCGCTGCTGCAGCAGCTCGGCTTTACCTGCACGGTGGCGGGGGAGAAGCTCAGCGACGTCTTCTTGGCCCTGAGCGAGACCTTTGGCTACGGGCTGGAGGAGTTCTTCGACCTCACCATCAAGGCGATTGAGAACTCTTTTGCCAGCGAAGAGGACCGCCAGCGCCTCATCGAGCAGAAGATTCTGCCCGCGTACGAGGAGCTGGCGGATCCGGAATTCGCGGAGGACGCTTCCGAGACAGAAGAAGCGGAAGAAGAGACTGAGTCCTCCGACTAGAAACTAAAAGCGGGAGAAGCGCTTCGTCAGCATCTCCTCCAGGCCCTTCCAGGACTCCGCGTGCTCGGTGTAGGGCTTGGAGGGAACGTAGCCTGCGTGCTCGGTGGAGCCGAGCATGTAGCCCAGGTAGTCCTGGAATCGCGGGTTCTGCAGCATGTAGGAGTTGATGGAGTCATCCCCGGACCAGTCGGCAGCATCGGCGCAGACTTCGTAGCAGCGACCCATCTGATCCGTATCGACCGCCTCCGGGCCCTTCTCAATGTCACGCACGATGCCGTTGAAGTTGTACTGGTTATCCGGGTGAACCGTGACCTCCAGCTCACCGGCGTTCGCTGCGGCAACGACCTCCTCCCAGGTGGAGACCTTGGCCAAGTCGTGGTCGTCATTTTCCATGATCCAGCGCACGAGCACCTTGGAGCTGGGGAAGGTGAAGATCTCGCCCCACTTGCCCAGGAACACTGGCTTGCCGTCGAGGTAGGTGCGCAGGGTGTAGACAGTCCTTTGGTCGGCGGTGATCTTTACCGGGTCGATGCCTGCGGCTGCCCACGGGGAGCTGTCATAAGGATCTGCCGATTGTGCGGCGGCCTTGCGCTCTTCTTCGGCCTTTTTGCGTGCTTCCTCCGCCGCTTCGGTGGCGGAGGAAATGCGGGTGGCGGCGCTCGTGGTTGCATCCTGGGTGAAATCAGAAGAAGGAACGACCTTGACCACCTTGTCGAGGTCTTCGATCACTGCGCGCCAGTTGCTGTGGATAACGCGGCCCACGCCGGACCACTCGCTCATGCCCTGGTCGCCGGCGTAGTGATCTGCACCGCGGGCAGGGTTGCGCAGGATGGAGTGCGAAGCGAAGAAGATGACGGTGTGCTCGGCGCCGCTGACCTCTGCCAGCGAGTGCGCAATCTCCAAGCAACGCGCGACCGTGGAGACGTTCTCGTGGCTCGGGCGGCCAGCGAGGTACTTCGGCATGCCGACGAGGTCGTACACGTGCTTCTTTTCAGGAACCACGCGGTCTGCCGCTTGGGAGTTGAACACTTCCCACTTGGGGTGATCGAGCAAGTCATGCTTCGTCCCCGACTCGAGGAAGCACAGCATTTCGGCTTCCGTTTTAAAGAGCAGGACAGACTCGTCATCACCGAGAAATGCCTGCCACTCGGAGCCGTTCTGGCGCCACTTTGGCGCCCATAGGGTATAAAAATCGCCCTCGGAAAGGGAGAGTTGGATAGGGACAATAGCGCGGGTGTTCATGGGGAAACAGTCTACCCTGTGGGCCTCCAGAAGCCTTTGAAAGCCATCCCCATGTTGTTGGTGCGCAATGGATTGGTTTGCACGGGGCTTCCGGCCTCCACCATCTGCCCGTCGCCGGAGTACATAGCCACGTGCCCATCCCACACGATGAGGTCACCGGGTTGCAGCTCCTCCGCGCTGACCTGTCGGCCCACGGTCTGGCTTTCAGCGGTGCGTGGCAGTTCCACGCCGGCCTGTCTCCAGGCCCATTGGGTGAGTCCTGAGCAGTCGAAACTACCGTTGCCGGTTCCTCCCCACCCATAAGGAGTCCCCACCTGGGATAGCGCTGCTTGTGCTGCGGCCTGTCCCTGCGTGGTTGCCCCGTTCTCCGCCGCCGGAGCGACGAGCGCGTGGCGCGCCATGTTTTCTTCTTGGGGGCCACGCACCGAAGGCTGGACCGCGCGCTGGCCGATGGGAACGAGGGGAGCCGCCGCCTGCAGAAGTTCGCCGGCTAAGTGCTTCAAGCGCTGCAGTGCCTTGCCGACGTACTCCATAGCGAGAGCCTGCAAAGCTGAGCGTGCCGCGGCCTGTGC
The DNA here is from genome assembly GCF_001811545.1 of Corynebacterium sp. HMSC074A09. Taxonomy (NCBI): domain Bacteria; kingdom Bacillati; phylum Actinomycetota; class Actinomycetes; order Mycobacteriales; family Corynebacteriaceae; genus Corynebacterium; species Corynebacterium sp. HMSC074A09. Next base: position 140,743 of record NZ_KV805150.1, read on the forward strand.
CGCCGGGTTCGGAATGAACAACCCCAGAGCTATAGGTAAACCGCGCTGGAGTAGCTCGAAGCCCAGTCCGATGAGTTCCCTGACGGCCGCTGAAATCAGCCCGCGCGCGGAATCCAGAGCGGAGCGGGCCGTGGAAAGATCCTCAGTGGCTTGGCGGGCGGTGTCCAACAGCGTTCGCGGATCACCGTGCGCTATCTCCGCGAGGGGTCCCGCGGCAGTGAGATCGGGCACAGTGGGCAGGGAGACGTCGGGAAGCTGCGCCGGCTGCATCCGCGCAATCTGAGCTATCGCTGATTCCAACATCACAGACCTCCACACGCGCTCGCGAGGCCACTATCGGTCTCCTCGGCTTCCCGCGCCATGCGGAAGCTGGACTCTGCCACCGCTCCGGCATCGGCTCTGACCTGGGCAAGGCGTGCTGTGAGATTCTCCATAGCGGCGTTGAACGCACTGCTAAAGCCGTCCACGACCGGCTCTATCGGTAGCTCGGGAGAAGGAGCGGGAGAGGCCTGAGAGACAGCGGCAAGTTCGTGGGCTAAGCGGCGAGTGTGTTCAGTATCAATGGTGAAAGTATCGAAGCTAGTCATGCCTTATTAGACTTCACCGCCCGCTGATCGGTTCCCGACCAATTCTTATACAGTGAAGGACATGGATATCCACGTAGTAGACCACCCCCTCGCCACATCCCGGCTGACCCTCATGCGCGATGCCCGCAGCGACAACGCCGCCTTCCGTGCTGCCTTGCGAGATCTGGGCACCATGCTTGTTTATGAGGCGGCGCGCGACCTGCCCGTTGAGCACTTTGAGTGCGTCACACCCGTCGCCACGGCCGACGGTACCCGCCTGCAGGACCCTCCGATCATCGTGCCCATTATCCGCGCTGGCCTGGGCATGATTGATCCGGCACTGTCCATGATCCCGGATGCCCAGGTGGGCTTCATTGGCATGGCGCGCGATGAAGAAACCCACGAGCCGGTGCCTTACCTGGAAGCCCTGCCGGAGGATCTCAGCGGTCGGAGTGTCTTCGTGGTTGATCCAATGCTGGCCACGGGTGGTTCCCTCCTGCACTCCCTGAAGCTCCTGGCAGATCGCGGCGCTACCGACATCACGGCAATCTGCATGGTCTCCGCGCAGCCGGGCGTTGATGCGCTGGCCAACTCGGGGCTGCCAGTCCGCTTGGTCACCGCAGCGATTGATCCCTCCCTCAACGAGGACGCCTACATCGTCCCGGGCCTTGGCGATGCCGGCGATCGCCTTTACGGTCCCCGCAATATCGACCTGTAGCGAAACCGTCGGACAGGGCAGACCGCTCAGTATATCTGGCGCGTGACCTGCCCGACTAACTGAACCGCATGGTCTAGTTGTAGACTCTTCCCAGTAGGAAACCACGGAGGAGGAAGCAGTGATCTCGGACTACGTCAGTGAGTGGTTCAGCAACCACCGCGCGGAGGTCATCGCGTGGCGCCGCCATATCCACCGCCACCCGGAGACCTCCAATAACGAGGTGGAAACCACCCGCTTCCTGTCCCGCACCCTGCGCGAGTACGGTTTGGAGCCGCAGCTTTTCCCCGAAACCGGCCTCATGGTGGACATCGGTCCCGATACGGAACTCGGGCGCCTGGCCTTCCGCGCCGACATCGACGCGCTTCCTGTCACCGAGGTCACCGGCCTCGAATACACCTCCGAGGTGCCCGGCGTCATGCATGCGTGTGGGCACGACATGCACACCACCATCGCACTTGCTACGGCCTGCGCCTTGGCGGACCTCAACCGCGAGCATCCGCTGGATTTCGGTGTTCGTGTTATCTTCCAGCCCGCTGAAGAGGTGTGGGTGGGCGGTGCCACCGACGTTATCGAGTGGGGCGCGCTCGAAGGTGTGAACTCCATCTTCGCCGTCCACGTTGAACCGAAGCTGCGCGTCGGGCGCATCGGCGTCCGCGCCGGCGCGATCACCTCGGCCACCGATGTTGTGGAAATTAACGTCTCTGGCCCGGGCGGGCACACGTCACGCCCGCACTTGTCGGCAGACGTCGTCTATGCCCTGGGCAAGCTGCTGACGGATCTGCCGGGCTTGCTCTCGCGCCGCGTCGATCCGCGCACCGGCACCGTTTTGGTGTTTGGCCAGGTGAATTCGGGTTATGCCCCGAACGCGATTCCCGAGACCGGCTCTGTGTCCGGCACGATGCGCACGGCGGACATTGGCATTTGGCGCGACATGCAGCAGCTCTTCGCTGAGTTGGTGGAACAGGTGCTAGCGCCCTTGGGCGTGGAACATGAGTTGGTCTATCACCGTGGGGTTCCGCCCGTGCTTAACGACGACGTCTCCACCGCCCTCCTCGCCAGCGCTGCCCAGGCCATCGACCCGCAAGCCGTGGTTCAGGCCCCACAATCCTCGGGCGGCGAAGACTTCTCGTGGTACCTAGAGAAGGTTCCCGGCTCCATGGCCCGTTTGGGCTGCTGGTCTGGTGAAGGAGAGCAGCATGATCTCCACATGGGGGATTTGGCGCCTGATGAGCGGGCCATCGGCGTGGGTGTCAAACTCTTTGGTTCCGTAGCAGAACAGTTCGCCAACGTGGAGGATTAAGCGCCTAAGCACTACACTGTGACAAGGATTTCCCAGAGTTCTTATAGGCAGAATTTTAAAAAGGAGCGACAGTGTCACAGGAAGCCCCCCGCATCGTAATTATCGGCGGTGGCCCCGCAGGCTACGAGGCTGCGACCGCCGGCGCCAAGTACGGCGCGCACATTACGTTGGTTGAGGAACAGGGCCCGGGTGGCTCCTCCGTTCTCTTGGACTGCGTGCCCTCGAAGTCTTTCATCGCTGGCGCCAACATTCGCACCGACTTCCGCCGCGCGGATGATATGGGCCTGAACCACCAGCTCGGCTCGCTGCAGCTGAGCCTGGAGGCCCTCAACGGCCGTGTGCAGGCGCTGGCTGCTAACCAGTCCCGCGACGTGCGCGCGGGCCTAGAGAAGATCGGCGTCAAGGTCATCGATGGGCGCGCTGCCTTCTCCGAGGACCAGCACGGTGTGAAGGGGGCAGCGCATAAGATCGATGTCACCCACAAAGATGGCACCACCGAAACCCTCGACGCGGACCTGGTCCTCGTTGCCACCGGTGCCACCCCGCGCATCTTGCCGGGCGCGCAGCCGGACGGCGAGCGCATCCTGACCTGGCAGCAGGTCTATGACCTCAAGGAGGAGCCGGAGCACCTCATCGTGGTGGGTTCCGGTGTGACCGGTGCGGAGTTCGTTTCTGCTTTCGCGGAGATGGGAGTGCGCGTGACCATGGTGGCGTCCCGCGACCGCATTCTGCCGCACGATGACGCTGACGCTGCCGACGTCCTCGAGACCGTCCTGGCTGAGCGCGGCGTGGAGCTGGAGAAGAACTGCCGCGTGGAGACGGTCTCCCGCACAGAAGACGGCAACGTCGTGGTCAAGACTCAGGATGGCCGCGAGATCCACGGTTCCCACGTCATCATGTCGATTGGTTCCATTCCGAACACCAAAAACCTCGGCTTGGAGCACGTTGGTGTGGCCACCACGCCGTCCGGCCACATTGAGGTTGACCGCGTCTCTCGCACCAACGTCGCCGGCATCTATGCCGCCGGTGATTGCTCCGATCTGTTCCCGCTGGCTTCCGTTGCGGCAATGCAGGGCCGCATCGCCATGTACCACTCCCTGGGTGAGGGTGTGTCCCCGCTGCGCTTGAAGACCGTGGCAACCGCCGTGTTTACCCGCCCAGAGATCGCTGCCGTGGGCTTCACCCAGGCAGAGATTGAGGCCGGTGAGGTCGCTGCCCGCACCGTCATGATGCCGCTGAACACCAACCCGCGCGCCAAGATGCGCTCCCTGCAGCATGGCTTCGTCAAGCTCTTCTGCCGCGCTACCTCCGGCCGTGTCATCGGCGGCGTTATCGTCGCGCCGACCGCCTCCGAGCTTATCCTGCCCATCGCCGTGGCGGTGACCAACCAGCTCACGGTGAACCAGCTGGCGGATTCCTTCGCGGTCTACCCGTCCCTGTCGGGCACCATCACGGAGGCGGCCCGCCGCCTTGTCGCCCACGACGACCTTGAATAAAGACCGCGAGTAAATCAGACCTGGCTCTGGTTTAGCTTCGGCTCGGATTTATAAGCCCAGTGTGCTCACGGCATGCTGGGCTTCTTCCATGGTGAATCTCTCGCCGTACTCGCTGGTGAGCTGATCGAGCAGCGCCGGGCCGGACATCGGCATCATCTCCTGGTAGTTTTCCGCTGCCTCGACGGCTTCGGCCATCCAATCAGCATTTGCCGTGTCCACGGCGTACTGTGCCTGTTCCGGTGTGAACTTCTCTCCGTACTCGGAGGTCAGCTGGTCATAGAGCTTGGCCTTGGAAAAGGCGGCGAAATCCACGTAGTGTTCGGCGGACTCGAGAGCCTCGGCATTCCAATCCACATCGAGCTGATCCATGGCGTACTGCGCCGCCTCCGGGGAGAATTGCGAGCCGTATTCGCTCGTGAGCTGGTCATAGAGCTTAGCCTCAGAGAAGGCAGAAAAGTCCACATAGCGCTTCGCCGCGCGCAGAGCATTCTTGTGCTCTGTGGGTACGGCGTTGTCATCGTTGCCAGTATCGCTTGCAGTGGATTCCACGTCAGCTGCGGCATTGTTGATATCGACGGCCGTGATGCTTGTGCTTGGCTCCGGTGCGGCGGTGTTGGTCGGGTCATCGCCGTCAGAACCCGCATTGAGGGCGACGCTGCCGAGCACCAATACCGCGATTGCCCCCGCGCCCCACTTGAGGCAGCCGCCTTTCTTCTTTTTCTTCGGTGCTGCCTGCCCTGAGGTTGGTTCCGGAGAGAACTGGGGAGCTGCATAAGGGTTGGACATGAGAGAGAACCTCCTGCATAGGTGAGTGAAGAGAACTCGGCGTGGTGCCGAACACGTCCTATAGTGGCAAGCCCACCGGACATCGCCGCAAGAGATTCGAAAGCCTAGGCGAAAATGAGAGAACTACGAGGTGGCGTATGCCGTCACCGGCGTGGCATTGAGGTCGAGGCTGACGGGCCGGCCCGCCTGCGGGAAGGCGCGCTGCGGGCACGCCGGGCGCGGGCAGGCGGCGCAGCCGGGGCCGATGGGGGTCGCCTCGGAAGGGGAGAGGTTGAGCGCGTCCGCGTAGACCACGCGATCCGCTTGTGCGATATCGCAGCCTAGGCCCACGACGAATTCCTTGCGCGGCGTGCCCCAGGCCTGGGCCTGTCCTTGGACGAAGCGCGCGATCCATAAGTAGGTGTGGTCATCGGGCATCGAGGCCACCTGGCGCGTGATGCGGTTGGGCGTTTCAAACGCGCGGTGCACCACCCACAATGGGCAGGAGCCGCCGCTGCGGGCGAAGTGGAAAGCGGTGGAGGACTGGCGCTTGGAGATATTGCCCGCGCGGTCGGTGCGGATGAAGGAGAAGGGAACACCTTGGTGGCCGGGTCGCTGTAACGTCGCCAAGCGCTGCGCGGTGGTTTCGAAACCAGTGCCAAAGGCCGTCGCGATGACGTCGATGTCATAGCGCGTTTCCTCTGCGGTGGCGAGGAACTGGGTATAAGGCATGGTCACGGCGGCGGCAAAATACTGCGCGAGGCCCAGAGTGCCAATGGTCTGCGCTTCCTCGCCCGGCAATTCTGCGACGAGTTCCGCGCAGTGCTCCGGGTAGGCCAGCAGGCAGTACTGAAGGGCCATCTCAAAAACCAGCTGGGATTCCGTAAGGCCCGCGCGCAGGTGCAGCTCCCGGTTGTGGAAGGTGCGTCGGCGCGGGGACGAGGAGGAAAATCGCGTCGTAACGCCGAACTCATCTTGCAGGACGGAAGCCAAGCGCCCGCGGCGCAGAACTCGGTCCCCGAGCGAATCGGAAAGCTCCTCGGCAGCGATGTCGAGACTGTGGACGTAGTTGTGCGCGTCGTAAAAGAAGTCGCGGACCGCTTCGAAAGGGCCGGGTTCGGCGGGGGTGTGCGCGGCGGCGTCGACAAGCCGGGGCAGAAGTTCGGGGAAGCGCCCGCTGAGATCGGTAAGAGTTGCCTCAGATGCTTCGGGGAAGAGTTGGCGCAGCTCGGCGAGCGCACGCAGGTCACGGTCCCCAGCGAAGTAGGTGGCATCAACGCCGAAGCGTTGGGTCAGCTGCATGAGGACGGTGACGGTGAGCGGGCGCTGGTCATTTTCCAACTGATTGAGATAGCTGGTGGATAGCCCCAGCTGCTTCGCCATGGCGGCTTGCGTGAGGTGGCGTTCCTTGCGTAATGCGTGGATTCTCGCCCCCGCGTAGTGCTTGGTCACCGTCTGTTTCCTCCTAAAAAGCCTTCCTGCCTGGGGATTCCACAAGTTTTGCAAGTAACGCAAATCCCTGCAACAGATAGTCACAGTTTACACATGTGGCAGGGCGCACGGACTGGGGTTAGTGTGATGCCTATCGCAATCGTTGTTCTTGTCTAGGAGGAGAACCCCTTTGATTAACCACGAAGTACGTACCCACAAGTCAGCCGAGAACTTCCCCATCGAAGAGCACCTCGCCTACAAGATCGCCAAGGTAGCCGCCGATCCCGTCGAGGTTCCGGCCGAGACCACCGAGATGATCATCAACCGCATCATCGATAACGCCTCCGTGGCCGTCGCTTCCGCCACCCGCCGCCCGGTTACCTCCGCCCGCGTCATTGCGCAGGCTCACCCGGTGCAGGAAGGCGGCGCCACCATCTTCGGTGTGGACGGCGCTTATTCCGCAGAGTGGGCAGCCCTAGCCAACGGCACTGCCGTGCGCGAGCTGGACTACCATGACACTTTCCTCGCCGCCGATTACTCCCACCCGGGCGATAACATCCCGCCGATTCTGGCCGTGGCACAGCACAAGGGGCTGACCGGCAAGGACCTCATCCGCGGCCTGGCTACCGGCTATGAAATCCAGGTCAACCTGGTTAAGGGCATCTGCCTCCACGAGTGGAAGATCGACCACGTGGCGCACCTCGGCCCCTCCGTCGCCGCGGGCCTCGGCACCATGCTGAACCTCGACGTCGAGACCATCTACCAGGCCATCGGCCAGGCGCTGCACACCACCACCGCTACCCGCCAGTCCCGCAAGGGCCTCATCTCCTCCTGGAAGGCTTATGCACCGGCCTTTGCCGGCAAGATGGGCATCGAGGCAGTGGATCGCTCCATGCGCGGCGAGGGCGCCCCGGCCCCGATTTGGGAAGGTGAGGACGGCTTCATTGCGTGGATGCTGCACTCCCCGGAGCGCACCTACACCGTCCCGCTGCCGGCGGAGGGTGAGGAAAAGCGCGCCATCCTGGACACCTACACCAAGGAGCACTCCGCGGAGTACCAGGCACAGGCCCCGATCGATATGGCCTTTGCACTTAAGAAGACGCTCGCGGAGAAGGGACTGAAGACCGAGGACATCGAGTCCATCGTCCTGCACACCTCGCACCACACCCACTACGTCATCGGTACCGGCGCCAACGACCCGCAGAAGATGGACCCGAACGCCTCCCGCGAGACCCTGGATCACTCCATCATGTACATCTTCGCCGTGGCACTGCAGGACGGCGAGTGGGACTACGAGACCTCCTACTCCGACGAGCGCAAGCACCGCCAGGACACCATCGACCTGTGGCACAAGATTTCCACCGTCGAGGACCCCGAGTGGACCCGCCGCTACCACTCCAACGACCTCAGCGAGAAGGCCTTCGGTGGCAAGGCCGTCATCACCTTCAAGGATGGCACCGTGATCGAGGACGAGCGCGCGGTGGCCGACGCCCACCCGCTCGGCGCCCGCCCCTTCGGCCGCGAGGAGTACATCAACAAGTTCAAGAAGCTCGCCGCCGGCAAGGTGTCGGAGGAGGAGCAGGAGCGCTTCCTCGCTGCCGCCCAGAACCTGGAAAACCTCACCGACCTGAGCGAGCTCAACGTTCGCCTCACCGACGAGGCCATCGCCACCGCACCCGAGACCCCGAAGGGACTGTTCTAAATGGCTGGCCTATTTGGCTCCACTATCAGCAACGCAGACAAGCGCAAGAGCTTCCGCGAGGCGCTGAACGCACCGGGAATCACCACGCTGCCGGGCGCCTTCAACCCATTGACCGCGCGGCTCATCCAGGACATCGGCGGCTTCGGCGGCGTCTACGTCTCCGGCGCGGTGCTGGCTAATGATCTGGGTCTGCCGGACATTGGTCTCACCACCCTCACTGAGGTGGCGCAGCGCGCCGGGCACATCGCCCGCGCCACGGACCTGCCTGTGCTTGTCGACGCCGACACAGGCTTCGGCGAACCCATGTCCGCCGCCCGTACCGTCGCCGCGCTGGAGGACGCCGGCTTGGCTGGCTGCCACCTGGAAGACCAGGTCAACCCGAAGCGCTGCGGACACCTCGATGGCAAGGAAGTGGTGCCGACGGATCTCATGGTTCGCCGCATCACCGCTGCCGTCAACGAGCGCCGCGATGAGAATTTCATCATCTGTGCGCGTACCGATGCCGCCGGCATCCACGGCATCGATGAGGCCATCGAGCGCGCCAAGGCCTACGCCGACGCCGGCGCGGACCTCATCTTCACCGAGGCCCTGTACTCGCCGGAGGACTTCGAAAAGTTCCGCGCCGCCGTGGATACCCCGCTGCTGGCCAACATGACGGAGTTTGGCAAGACCGAGCTGCTGTCGGCTAAGCGCATTGAAGACTTGGGCTACAACGCCGTCATCTGGCCGGTGTCCACCCTGCGCGTGGCCATGGGCGCTACTGAGGAATTCCTGCGCGACATGCAGGAAACCGGACTGCAATCCGAAGAGTGGCTCGAGCGCATGCAGCACCGCTCCCGCCTCTATGAGCTGGTGCGCTACGACGAGTACAACGCCTTCGACCAGAGCGTGTTCACGTACTCCAAGGACAGCTACAAGCCCACCTTCGACTAAAACCTGCGGTCCTAAACCCGCCCGAAAACTCACCCGATCCTTCTATCAAAGGAGAAAAACACCATGTCTGAAACCCCAGAAATCCGCAAGGGCCTCTACGGCGTCGTCGTCGATGAGACCGCCGTCTCCAAGGTCGTCCCGGAAACCAACTCCCTGACCTACCGCGGCTACCCGGTTCAGGAGCTGGCTCGCTACTGCTCCTTCGAGGAGGTCGCCTACCTGCTGTGGAACGGCGAGCTGCCGAGCCAGGATGAGCTGGTCCGCTTCTCCGCCCGTGAGAAGGCGCTGCGCCACCTAGACCGCCACCTCATTGACCTGATCACCTCCATGCCGAAGTCCTGCCACCCGATGGACGTGCTGCGCACCGCGGTCTCCTTCATTGGCTCCCAGGATCCGGAGGAGTACACCAAGGATTCCGAGCACATCCGCCGCACCGCTCTGGAGCTCATGGCGAAGCTGCCAACCATCGTCGCACTCGACATCCGTCGCCGCCGCGGTGAGGGCTACATCGAGCCTTCCCGCAAGAAGGGCTTTGCGGAGAACTTCCTGTGGATGGTCTTCGGTGAGGAAGAAGGCTCCCCGGCCCTGTCGCGCTCCGACATCGAAGCCTTTGACAAGTCCCTCATCCTCTATGCGGAACACTCTTTCAACGCCTCCACCTTCGCTGGCCGCGTAGTCACCTCCACGATGTCGGATACTTACTCCGCTGTTACCGCGGCTATCGGCGCGCTCAAGGGCCCGCTGCACGGTGGTGCGAACGAGGCCGTGATGAAGAACTTCCTCGAGGTCGGTGACCCCGCCAAGGTAGAGGAGTGGACGCTGAACAAGCTCAAGAACAAGGAGCTCGTCATGGGCTTCGGCCACCGCGTGTACAAGAACGGCGACTCCCGCGTTCCGACCATGGAGGCCGCCTTCCGCGAGCTCGCCAAGGACCACGGCCAGGAGCAGTGGGTGGAGATGTACGAGAAGATGGCTAAAACCATGTATGAGAACACCTCCATCAAGATCCAGCCGAACTTGGACTTCCCGGCTGGCCCCGCCTACCACATCCTGGGCTTCGACATCGAGTTCTTCACCCCGATCTTCGTGATGGCCCGCATCACCGGCTGGACCGCACACATCGTGGAGCAGAATGAGAGCAACTCCCTCATTCGCCCGCTGTCTGCCTACAACGGCAAGGAGCAGCGCTCCGTTCCGCCGAAGCAGATCTAAGAGAAGCGGAACTAATCAGAGCACAACCAGCGCACGAAACTTTCTTCCTGTGCGCTGGTTTCTTCTTTGTCCGACTTATGTGCAGCGTGTGGATTTCTGTTGACCTATATGTCGATTCTCGCCCGCGTTGTCGCCTCGGACACTATCCTTGTCTTCGTATTGTTCCTATCTGAAAGGATCACTCCTAGTGTCTGATACCGCCCACAAGTCCTTCTCTAAGATCTTGGTGGCCAACCGCGGTGAGATTGCCGTGCGTGCCTTCCGCGCCGCCTTTGAGGTCGGTTCCAAGACCGTTGCAATTTACCCCAAGGAAGACCGCAACTCCTTCCACCGCGCCTTCGCGGACGAGGCCGTGCGCATTGGTACTGAGGGGCAGCCGGTTAAGGCTTATCTCGATATCGATGAGGTGATTCGCGCCGCCAAGAAGTCCGGTGCGGACGCCATTTACCCGGGTTATGGCTTCCTTTCGGAGCGTGCTGATTTGGCCCGCGCGTGCCGCGACAACGGCATTAAATTCATCGGCCCCACCGCCGAGACCTTGGACCTGACCGGTGACAAGGCCGCTGCAGTGGCCGCAGCCGAGGAAGCAGGGCTGCCGACTCTGAAGGACTCGAAGCCCTCGACGGACGTCGACGAACTGGCGGAATACGCCAAGGACTTTGAGTTCCCAGTCTTCGTGAAGGCCGTGGCCGGCGGCGGTGGCCGCGGCATGCGCTTCATCGAGAACGAGGCCGAGCTGAAGACCAAGTGCGCTGAGGCATCCCGCGAGGCAGAGGCCGCCTTCGGTGACGGCCACGTCTACCTTGAGACCGCGGTGATTCGCCCGCAGCACATCGAGGTGCAGATTCTGGCTGACTCCCAGGGCAACGTCATGCACCTGTATGAGCGCGATTGCTCCGTGCAGCGCCGCCACCAGAAGGTCGTGGAGATTGCCCCGGCACCGACGCTGGACCCGGAGCTGCGTGACCGCATCTGCGCGGACGCCGTGAAGTTCTGCGAGCACATCAACTACGAAGGCGCCGGTACCGTCGAGTTCCTCGTCGATGAAAAGGGCAACCACGTCTTCATCGAGATGAACCCGCGCGTGCAGGTTGAGCACACCGTGACCGAGGAGGTCACGGGCGTGGACATCGTGAAGTCCCAGATGCAGATTGCCGCGGGCCTCTCCCTGGAGGAGCTGGGCCTCAAGCAGGAGGATATCCACATCACCGGCGCGGCGCTGCAGTGCCGTATCACCACTGAGGATCCCTCCAACGGCTTCCGCCCGGATACCGGCACGCTGACCCAGTACCGCTCGCCGGGCGGCGCGGGCGTGCGTCTCGACGGTGCAACGGCCGTCGGTGCGGAGATCTCGCCGAACTTCGACTCCCTGTTGGTGAAGATGACCTGCCGTGGTGTCAACTTTGAACAAGCCGTGGCACGTGCGCAGCGCGCGCTCAACGAGTTCACCGTGGCCGGCGTGGCCACCAACATCGGCTTCCTGCGCGCTCTGCTGCGTGAGCCGGACTTCGTCAACACCCGCGTGGACACCAGCTTCATTCCGGAGCACCCGGACCTGCTGAAGGCCCCGCCGGCCGTGGACGAATCTGGCCGCATCATCGACTACATCGCGGACGTGACTGTCAACAAGCCGAATGGCGAGCGCCCGACCACCCTGCGTCCCTTCGATAAGCTGCCGGATCTGGACTTTAACTCCGAGCTGCCGCGCGGTTCCCGTGACGACTTGCTGGAGCTGGGCCCGAAGAAGTGGGCGGAGAAGATCCGCAAGCAGGACGCCTTGGCCGTCACCGATACCACCTTCCGCGATGCTCACCAGTCCCTGCTGGCCACCCGCGTACGCGGCACTGCTCTGGTCACCGCGGCGGAAGCCGTGGCCCGCATGACCCCGGAACTCTACTCCGTGGAGGCATGGGGTGGCGCCACCTACGACGTGGCCATGCGCTTCCTCAAGGAGGACCCGTGGGTCCGCCTGGACCTGCTGCGCGAGGCTATGCCAAACCAGAACATCCAGATGCTGCTGCGCGGCCGCAATACCGTGGGTTATTCGCCGTACTCCAACGATGTGTGCACCGGCTTCGTGCAGGAGGCTGCCAAGTCCGGCGTGGATGTCTTCCGCATCTTTGATGCGCTGAACGACGTCACCCAGATGCGCCCGGCTATCGACGCCGTCCTGGAGACCAACACCACCGTGGCCGAGGTTGCCATGGCCTACTCCGGTGACATGTGCTCCCCGGATGAGAAGCTCTACACGCTGGATTACTACCTCAAGCTGGCCGAAGAGATCGTCAACACCGGTGCCCACGTCCTGGCTATCAAGGACATGGCGGGCCTGCTGCGTCCGGAGTCCGCATCCAAGCTGGTTATGGCTCTGCGCAAGGAATTCGACCTGCCGGTTCACGTGCACACGCACGACACCGCCGGTGGCCAGTTGGCTACCTACTACGCGGCAGCGCTTTCTGGTGCCGACATCGTCGACGGCGCCTCCGCACCGCTGGCGGGAACCACCTCTCAGCCTTCGCTGTCCGCCATCATCGCGGCGTTCTCGAACTCTTCGCGTGACACCGGTATCTCCCTCAAGGCAGTCTCCGACTTGGAGCCCTACTGGGAGGCAGTGCGTCAGCTCTACCATCCGTTCGAGAAGGGAATTCCTGGCCCGACCGGCCGCGTGTACCGCCACGAGATTCCGGGTGGACAGCTGTCCAACCTGCGCGCACAGGCTACCGCGCTGGGCTTGGAGGACCGCTTCGAAATCATCGAGGACACCTACGCTGCGGTGAATGAGATGCTCGGCCGCCCGACCAAGGTGACCCCGTCCTCCAAGGTGGTTGGTGACCTCGCCCTGCACCTCGTGGGTGCTGGCGTGGACCCAGCTGACTTCGAGGCCAACCCCACCAAGTACGACATCCCGGATTCCGTCATCGCCTTCCTGCGCGGTGAGCTCGGTACGCCTCCGGGTGGCTGGCCGCCGCTGCGCGACAAGGTCCTGGAGGGCCGCGCGCCTGGCGACGTCACCGTCAAGCCCGTCCCTGAAGAGGAGAAGGCACACCTGACTTCGGATGATTCCACCGAGCGCCGTGCTTCCCTCAACCGCCTGCTCTTCCCGAAGCAGTTCGAAGAGTTCAACGAGTTCCGCCGCACCTACGGCAACACCGAGGCGCTGACGGACACCGTCTTCTTCTACGGTCTGGAAGAAGGTAAGGACTACATTGTTCACCACTTCCCGGAGGGCTCCAACGATCGCGCGGACCTCAAGCCCATTACCTTGCGTCTTGACGCGATGGGCGAGCCGGACGAGAAAGGCATCCGCAACGTCGTGCTCAACGTCAACGGCCAGATCCGCCCGCTCAAGGTGCGCGACAACAACGTCGAGTCCACCGTCGCCACCGTGGAAAAGGCTGACCCGTCCAACGAAGGCCACGTGGCCGCACCGTTTGCCGGCGTGGTGAACCCGACCGCCAAGCCTGGCGACGAGGTCAAGGCCGGCGACCAGATCGCCGTCATCGAGGCCATGAAGATGGAAGCCTCCATCTCCGCCACCAAGGATGGCACCATCGAGCGCGTCGCCATTGGCGTCGCCACCAAGGTTGAGGGCGGCGACCTCATCGCCGTTATCAACTAAAAGTTGACTTAGGTTATGGATGGGTGAGCAGCGTCATTCTTGGCGCTGCTCACCGGTGGTTTTCGGCGGTGGGGTGGGATTTTTCCGCACTGCATTGGCCTAAGTCAGGAGGGTGTCTCGCAAAAGGCATCTGGTAGAAGGCATCTTTGGGTCTAAAAACGCCATCTGCCCTGAGTAAAAGGCGTTTTTAGCCGTGAAAACGCCTTTTGACTGATGCCTTTTGCCAGGTGCCTTTTGTCAGATGCCTCCAGCATCTCGATGGAGGCATGCAGACGTTGCGCGTTGTTAGGGGAGCGAAGAAGCTAGTCGCGTTTCGCGAAGATACGTGCAGCGTTCTACGGAAACGGTCGTTGTGACCCGACCTAGGTTATAGGCGGGTGAGCAACGTCGCTCTTGGCGCTGCCGTCGGCGCGCCGACGAAGGTGTCGAGTATAGTCGACACCCTTTGTCGGCTTGCGGTACTAGAAGCGCTTGAGCATCACGTGGGCATCCGGGCGGCCCGGGATGTCGATGTCGACGAAGCCTTCGGATTCATATAGCTTGCGGGCACCGCTGTTCTCCGGCTCAATCCACAGCGATACCGCAGGAGCCTCTTGGGCTTCGGCCAGGTCGCAGGTGTTGCGCAGGAGGCGTCGTCCAGCGCCGAGGCCCCTGTAGCGGGACTCCACAGCAATGAAGAGCTCGGGGATTTCCTCCGGATCTAGGTCGGTGGCCCACTGGGACTCATCAAAAGGATCTGCCTCGGGGTTGCCGGTGTAGGCGGCACCCTTCGCTTCAGTGGTGTAGTAGCGCAGCCACGCACCACCGACGGGAACGCGGTGGCTGGAGACTGCGATGACGCCGCCGTCGACATGGGGAGACCATTCATCGATGTACAGCCCTACGTCAGGTGTGTGGAAATCCCCGATATGGGCGTCCTCGTCACCGAGGACATCGGCGAGGAAAAGAAGGCGGGAGAGGTAGGTACGGTCGTGCTCCTTGGCCAACCGTACGCCGAACTCGGAATCGTTAACGCTCATGCCTTTCGAGGCTACTTGATCTCTGAATTTAGCTACTCACAGAGTGACTCGAGGGGGCGTGGGTGGCGCTATCCTGATGCGCCACTGTTGCATCCCCCCCAGAGCGACAAGTCAGCACCCCGGTAAGTAGTACTCAGCGGGCCAGTGACCCGGAGCAGAGCTCCACCGGGGTATCACGGACAGAGAGTACGTAACGTTGCTGACTGAAGCAAGGTTATTGCAGTGCTCCCTGGCCGCAAGGAAGCACCGGCAAATTACTTGATCTCCAGAATCGGCTCGCCCTTGTTGATCTGCGTTCCGGTGGATACCTTGAGGTCGGCCACGGTGCCGGACTTGTGGGCCTTGACGGGGTTCTCCATCTTCATGGCCTCGAGGACGACGACGACCTCGCCCTCTTCCACTTCCTGGCCTTCCTCGACGGCGACCTTGATGACGCTGCCCTGCATCGGCGCGGTCACGGTGTCACCGGACACGCTTGCCGACGCTCCCTTGCCACGACGCTTCTTCGACTTCTTGCGCTTGCTACCACCGCCCAAGAGCAGGTTGCCCGGCAAAGCCACCTCGATGCGGCGGCCGCCCACCTCGACGACGAACTTCTGGGCCGCCTCCTGCTCTTCGTCCTCGGCTGCTTCGGCGGGGTCGACGTATGCGGGGAGCTCGTTAACCCACTCTTCCTCGATCCACTTGGTGTAGACCGTGAAGTTGCCGTCCTCGGCGGTGAAAGCGGGATCGGTGAGGATGGCCTGGTGGAAGGGGATAACTGTGGGCAGGCCCTCGATGCGGTACTCGGCCAGGGCGCGGCGTGCGCGCGCGATGGCGGTGGCACGATCCGGACCCCAGACGATGAGCTTGGCCAGCATAGAGTCGAACTGGCCGCCAATAACGGAACCTTCGCGCACGCCGGAATCCATGCGCACACCCGGACCGGAAGGCTCGGAGTAGGTGACAACCGTGCCGGGCGCCGGCATGAAGCCCGCGGCGGCGTCTTCGCCGTTGATGCGGAATTCGATGGCGTGGCCGCGCGGGGCGGGATCCTCGGAGATGGAGAGCTCGCGGCCCTCGGCGATGCGGAACTGCTCGCGTACCAGGTCGAAGCCGGTGGTCTCCTCCGTAACGGGGTGCTCCACCTGGAGGCGGGTGTTGACCTCGAGGAAGGAGATGAGTCCGTCAGAACCGACGAGGTATTCCACGGTGCCGGCACCGTAGTAGCCGGCCTCGCGGCAGATGCGCTTGGCCGACTCGTGGATGGAGGCGCGCTGCTCATCGGTAAGGAAGGGGGCAGGAGCCTCCTCGACGAGCTTCTGGAAGCGGCGCTGCAGGGAGCAGTCACGGGTGCCCATGACGACGACGTTGCCGTGCTGGTCGGCGAGGACCTGGGCCTCGACGTGGCGGGCCTTATCCAGGTAGCGCTCGACGAAGCACTCTCCGCGGCCGAAAGCGGTAACGGCCTCGCGGGTGGCGGATTCGAAGAGGTCCTTGATCTCCTCGCGGGTGTGCGCGACCTTCATGCCGCGGCCACCGCCGCCGAAGGCGGCCTTGATAGCAACGGGGAGGCCGTGCTCATCGGCGAAGGCTTCGACTTCTTCTGCGCTGGCGACGGGATCCTTGGTGCCCGGTGCCATAGGAGCATCAGCGCGCTCGGCGATGTGGCGGGCGGTGACCTTGTCACCCAGCTCCGCGATGGATTCCGGGGACGGGCCGATCCAGATCAGGCCGGCGTCGATGACGGCCTGAGCAAACTCGGCGTTCTCGGAGAGGAAGCCGTAGCCGGGGTGGATGGCGTCGGCGCCGGATTTGGAGGCGGCGTCGAGAATCTTGCCGAAGTCGAGGTATGACTCCGCGGAAGTCTGGCCGCCGAGTGCAAAGGCTTCGTCGGCAAGCGTGACGAATGGGGCATCGGCATCGGGCTCGGCGTAGACCGCTACGGATGCAATGTTGGCGTCGCGAGCCGCGCGGATAACACGGACCGCAATCTCACCGCGGTTGGCCACGAGGACCTTGGTGATGTTCTTGGTTTCAACTGCCACGGCAGGAACCCTCCTCCATGATTTGTGATAGGACTGCGTACTATTCTTGCACACCAAAACATGAGGATACCTTCACATCTTGGTTTCGTGTCAAAAAATAAACCCGCACCAGCGCGGATGCGGGCTTATATCGGCGTGTTGCTAGCGCTCAACGGGCATGCGAACCATGTTGCCCCATTCTGCCCACGAGCCGTCGTAGACACGGGGTGCCTCGAATCCGAGCAGGTACTTGAGGACGAACCATGTGTGCGCGGCTTGGGCTCCGACGTGGGAGTAGAGGACGGTTTCCGTTGCCGGTTCGAGCTCGCCGTAGTTGACCTTCAGCTCGCTGAGCGCGCGGAAGCAGCCGTTCGGGTAAATCGCGCGGTCCCACTCGAGGTTGATGGCGCCGGGAATGTGGCCGTGGGTCATTGTGGTGCCGTAGGCGGACTCGCCGGCTCCAGCCTTGTGGGCGGCCTCGCCACAGAACTCCTCTGGGCTGCGGGTGTCAACCACCGTGGCGGAGGAGTCACGCAGCTCGTCGACGAAAATGCGCGAGGATTCCTCGCGGGAAACCTCCGGGTAGGAGGAAGCAGAAGGCTCGGGGACCATGAAGGAGGTGTCGCGTTCTTCGGACATCCAGGCGTCCCGTCCACCGTCGAGAAGCCGCACGTCCTCGTGGCCGTAGAGCTCGAAGACCCACAGCGCGAAAGCAGCCCACCAGTTGGACTTGTCGCCGTAGAGGACGACGGTGTCGTCGCGCTCAATACCCTTGGAGCGGAGGAGTGCGGTGAAATCCTCTGCGCTGATAATGTCCCTCGCTGTGCTGTCGAGCAGCTCAGTTTGGACGTTGATGCGGATCGCGGTGGGGATGTGGCCGATGTCGTAGAGGAGTGAGTCCTCATCAACCTCGATGACGTGGAGGCCGTTGATGCCCAGTCGCGCGGACAGCCACGGTGCGGACACGAGGCGCTCAGGGTGCGCGTATTCCTGGAAAGGGGGATTCGGGTCGAATTCGGCCACGGTCCACCTGCCTTTCTCGTTGAGGGGGAACGTTCGGTTCAACTCTAGCGTGCTGGGCGGACATGTGGTCACGGGGGAGGCGTATTTGTGGTGTTGGATACATTTCTTCTGCAGTTAGCGCTGCTGCACGTTCACTGGTTATAACAAGCGTGCAGGTCAGCGGCCAAAAAGTGCGGTACGCTTGCTTTTTATGCCTTTTCGGGGGTGCTTTTCTAGGTGAGCGCGAGGGTCCAACCTGGGTTATTTTAAGAAGTGACACTCACTAACCCCCTAGTGGAAGGGAATCACTGTGCACAAAGCAATCGTCGTCTTCGAGGTTGAGGGCGGATCCGATAAGCAGATCAACGGACACCGTAAGGACACCATGCCGATCGTCGACTGCATCAAGGATGCAGGTTGGCACGCCGAGGTCGTGTTCTACCGCCCTGAGTGGTCCGAGAAGCTCTTCGAGTATGTATCGGAGAACTTCGATGCCTACATCTCCCGCGTGAACCCGGGCAACATCCCGGGCGGTGAGAAGGGCTACTTCGATCTGCTCACCAAGGTGTCCGAGGCCGGACTGGTCGGCATGTCCACCCCGTACGAGATGATGGCCTACGGCGCTAAGGATGCCTTGGTCAAGCTCAATGACACGGACCTGGTTCCGGCTGACACCGCCGCCTACTACGACGTCGAGTCCTTCCACAAGACCTTCCCGACCTCGCTGTCCTACGGTGAGCGCGTGCTCAAGCAGAACCGTGGCTCCACCGGCTCCGGCATCTGGCGCGTGCGCCTTGCCGACGAGAAGCTGGCCGAGTCCGTCGAGCCGGGCACCGCACTGCCGCTCGACACCAAGATCAAGTGCACCGAGGCTGTGGACAACCACACTGAGGAGCGCGAGCTCGGCGAGTTCATGGACTTCTGCGACCAGTACATCGTGGGTGACAACGGCATGCTCGTGGACATGCGCTTCATGCCGCGCATCGTCGAAGGCGAGATCCGCATTCTTCTCGTGGGCCCAGATCCGGTCTTCGTGGTGCACAAGAAGCCGGCCGAGGGCGGCGACGCCTTCTCCGCCACCCTGTTCTCCGGTGCCAAGTACACCTACCAGAAGCCGGAGGAGTGGCAGGAGCTGGTCGACATGTTCGCTGACGTCCGCCCGGTCATCGCTGAGAAGCTCGGTGGCGACAACATCCCGCTGATCTGGACTGCGGACTTC
This sequence comes from Corynebacterium sp. HMSC074A09, assembly GCF_001811545.1. Taxonomy (NCBI): domain Bacteria; kingdom Bacillati; phylum Actinomycetota; class Actinomycetes; order Mycobacteriales; family Corynebacteriaceae; genus Corynebacterium; species Corynebacterium sp. HMSC074A09. Next base: position 159,731 of record NZ_KV805150.1, read on the forward strand.
ATGCTGGCTGATGGTGAGAATGGTGAGGACACCTACGTCCTTGGTGAGATTAACTGCTCCTGCGTGGGCTTCACCTCTGAGCTGGACATGGGCATCCAGGAGAAGGTGGCTGCTGAGGCCATCAAGCGCGTGGAGGCCAAGCACGCCTAAGCGTGTTGCTGCGCACTAGCCTTTGAGCACAAGCTTGTGATTGTTCCCCCGCCTGCGGCGGGGGAACTGTCGTTTTCTGGGGCGTGTTCCCCAAGCCGCGCTGCCGGTGAGCGAGATCTCAGGTACGTTCGGAGGGGTAAAAATTACGCCATTGTAGTGCTGTAGCGCGCTGCGAATTTCGATGATTCTCCGAAAGGTCTAACGAAAAAATGACGAACCCCAACCAGTTTGGTGAGAACGGCGATAACAGCGATAACCACGTCAACGGGTCCAACGGTGAGAACGCCGGGAACAACGGTTACAGCAGCTTCGGCGGTTACGATAGCTCCCAGTCAGGCAACGATGACGCTGCGTCCGCGTGGGGTAGCCAGGCATCGAACTCCGGTTTCGGCTGGGGTGGCCAGGCAGGATATGGCGACTACTCCGAGGGCTCCGCCGACTCGTCTGGATTCGGTTATTCCGCTCCCCAGGGTGCGCAGCCGGATGCTGAGAATCGCGGCTTTGACGCGTCCGGTTCGGGCTTTAATGCGTCCTCCGATTCCGCCGCGGACTCGGCCTATGATTCGGCGAAGAACAGCACGGAGTCTGGCACCGAGCACTCTTCCAGCTCCTCTGTCCCTGCTTCCGAAACCTTCGGCGGGCAAGATTCCCAAGCCTCTCACGGTACCTTTGGCGCTTCCTACGGCTCGTACAATGCCGACAGCGACGCGGGTGCGGCGCAGAACTCCAGCGCCGAGCACAACGCTGGCACCGATCACAATGCTGGCGCTCACAATGCTGGCGCTGATCACGCTGCGGACTCCGTGAACTCGAACCAAAGCTATGGCGGCCAGAACTACGGTAATCAGGGCTACGACAACCAGGGTTATGGCAGCCAGGGATTTTCTAACCAGGGCTATGGCTACGGCACCCCGTCGGAGTCGCACCAAGACCATGGCTTTGGTCAGCAGTCGGGAGAGGGCTTTGGAACCACGGCTTCCCACTCAACCTCCGGCTTTGGTGGCTACCCCCAACAGAACCAAGGATTTGGGGCACAAGGCCAGCAAGGTTTCGGCGCCCAAGAACAGCAGGCTTTCGGCACGCAGGATCAGCAGGGCTTTGGTCAGCAGAACAACTCGCCCTTTGCCGCCTCCCCGCAGCAGGACTACCCACAGCAGAATTCACAGGGCGGCAGCCCCTCCAAGGGCGCTGGCTTCTTCAAGGCGCTGTTTGACTTCTCCTTCAATGACTTCGTCACCCTGAAGTTCTCCTCCTTCATCTACCTGCTGCTCGTCATCGTGGCAGGGGCAGCATGGGCGGGAATGATCCTCTTCTCCTTCTTTGCTTTCACTGACAGCTTTCTCATCGGAATCTTGACGTTCCTGGGCGCTGTCATCGGTGGCGGAATCGCGTTCCTTTTCTACGTCATTCAGTTCCGTTTGATCTTGGAGTTCTTCGTGGCGAACATCCGCACCGCGCAGAACACCGGAGACCTTGTCTCTCAGGCGGATGGCGATAGCGATAAGGAATAGGTGGTCTCACGCGCTGCGCTTTTCGCAGACACGCTAATCCCGCGGCCTCACATTCGAGGTCCGCGGGATTTTTACATGTAGGAGGGGCTGTCTGAGAATTCCGGTAGCCACCACAGTTGGTTTCAGTCGTATGGTTCAGGTCAGATGGTTCATGTGCCCCCAAACAAACCATCTGTGGCCTCCTAGATGGTTTACTTGCCCCCAACTAAACCTTTTGAGTAGAACCAGGTGACTAGAACCATGTGCTTAATCCAGTAGCGTAGCGACGCACTCGGGGTCGGCATCGGAGAGCATCTGGCGGATGCGGTCATATTCTGCGTCCTCACCGATGGCCTTCGCGGCATGGCCCAGTGCGGCAATCGCGCGCAGTACGCCTTGGTTTGGTTCGTGAGAGAAGGGGACAGGGCCCCAGCCCTTCCACCCATTGCCGCGCAGGCGGTCGAGGCTGCGGTGGTAGCCGGTGCGCGCATAGGCGTAGGCGGTGATGAATGCGGTGGGCTCAGCGCCCTTGTTCTTGTCTAGTTCTTGCTCCGCCAGCAGCGCCCAGAGCAGCGGGGAATCTGGGTGGGCGACAATTCCCGCGGTGAGATCAGCGGTGCTGTCAGCACCCGGATCGGCGGGCAGATTGATGGGTGGGGGAGCGAGCATGTCTTTCATTTCCATGCCGCCCCACTCTAGCCATGTGGCAGTGAGGCCACCAGAGGGGGCGAGCTTGGATACGACTAGTCGAGGCTAAGGCTGGGGTCCGACTGGCGCCGCGAAGGCTTTGAAGCGTTCGTATACGTCATAAGGGTTACTCGAGAACTGGGAGGGAATTGAACTCGGTTGCTTTAGGTAGTGCGCGTAAGACTGAACCCGCCACTATCAAGCAAGAGATAACCGAGCACAGAACACATAGTGCCATGCTTGCCTGAAAACCAATTGCAGAAAGAAGAACGCCTGCGCTGGTGGAGGCGATGATTGGAAGTAGTCCCATCATTAGGCGCGCTCCTGCCGAGCACTTACCTATCTTTTCAGGGGGTGCAGATAGTGCAAGTAGTCCACCAGAGTACGAGTTACATGCGATCGAGGGGATGACGATGAAAAATGCTGCGATTGCGATCAGCGGCCAATAATGGGAAAACACGAGAAGGAATATGTACCACAGGAATTCCCAGAGCATGGTTGCTCGGATTATGTTTCTTCCGGGGAATCGCTTGATGAGGTGGTCCTGAAAAAATCCTCCAACAATCATGCCAAGGGTGAACATGGTGGAAGTTAAGCCGATTATCCAGCCATCAACTTTAAGATAGGCCAACCAGAGGTCTATGGACGCGATGAGGAAGAAGTTGGCAAAATTCGAGCATAGATCGATGCTGAAAATTGCCCGGAGCACCGGATATTTCCAAATCCAAGCCAAAGAATATTTGCTATCGGACCAGAACTCTTTAAATGAATATCTTGGGCCGCTGATTGTTTCACCTAGGTTTGCATTGATGCTCCTTGAAGCATATACGGGACCAAGCCCTGACAGGGCTTGCGTAATAAAAGGAATAACCGGGGCGAGTCCGTAAAGGAGGCCTCCCAAGGGTAATCCGACCATCCAGATAATGTTGTCTCGAGTTTGGTTACGGCCCTGTGCTTGGACAAGTAGATTCTCTGGGATGATGAATCTTAGAATGGCGTTGGTTAGCCCTCCGAAGGTGCCTGTAATCATCCCAGCAAAAAAGCTGAAGAAGAATAAGGAGATGAAAGTGAATTTACCCAGGCAGAGGAGGAGGGAAAAGGAAGACCAGATAGCAATCTGACTCAGGCCGTAAAGGAGAAGCAGATTCTTCTTATCGAAGCGATCAATGATCATTCCGGCTGGGATGGTCATGATCAAGGAGCCAGCTGAGCTTGCTGCTCCGATGAGACCTGCTTGGCTTAGACTTCCAGTGAGGTGGAAGCTCGCAAGTGAAACAGGGATGGCAATGAGGGATGAACCCAAAGCGCTTGTTGTGTCGGCGAAGAACCACCGTAAGTAATCGGGCTCTTCCGGTTTTGGGGTGCGTAGCGGGGT
>NZ_KV805151.1:0-359 GCF_001811545.1 Corynebacterium sp. HMSC074A09
GTACCAAGGTCTGCTTTCCGGCCACAGCCAAACGTTGACGGGGGGATCTTAGTGATCCGCCGGGTGGGTGACCCGAAGATTCCGATAGAGCAGCGCAAAGCCTTTCAGGCGATGGTGCACACCGTTTTCACTGCCCGGGGACGCGGGATAGGGGAAATTCTCCGAAGGGCAGGGTTGTTTTCATCACGTTCAGAAACACAATCATGGTTGCGCTCGCGAGGAATCGACCCCGCGACCCTACCTCCCAGATTGCACACCAGCGACTGGATCGATCTCTTCCAGGTGACTGGTTCCTCTCTACCTCACCATCGGCCCATTTCACCATCGGGAAGTAGTCAACGACCTCCTCAACGGAAAAA
>NZ_KV805152.1:0-355 GCF_001811545.1 Corynebacterium sp. HMSC074A09
CTGCGGGTCTCCATCAGGTGGGCCACGGCTAGCGCGGCGATGACAATGTTGAGATGTGCTGTGATGGAGTCTTGTTTCCTGGCGTAGATTGGGCGTGCTTTCAGGTCTGATTTCGACATCCGAAACGACTTTTCAATGTTGAATAGCCTGCGGTAATGCCCGATCACCTCCTGGGCGGCAAGAGCGGTCAGGTCGGTTTCATAGCCTTTGATTCCGGCTAGGGCTCGGTGTTTGGCAGCAAGAGCATAGTTGACCTTCTTGTTCGGGGCGGAAAGATCGATATAGCGGTTACGCTTGATAGCGATATCGCCGTCAACAGCCCCTTTGGCTTTTGCGACTTGCTCTTTGATTCCGC
>NZ_KV805152.1:455-721 GCF_001811545.1 Corynebacterium sp. HMSC074A09
GAGTACTGGTAATGCGTCACCGAATTCGGGGTTGTGTGTTTGCGCCCATCACTTGCCGAGGCTTGTGTCCAGATCTGGCCGTGGGTGTAGTCTTCACCGGGGTTTTCTCGCCGCCAGGTTTCGATCACCTCAGGCACGGTGGGGGTCTTCACCGACAAGATGTAGTGCAGCCCTGCATCAATGAGTGCTTGTTTGTTCGCCGCGGAGAACATGCCTGCATCAGCAACGACGGTGACCTCGTCGAGTTGGTAGGCCTCTTGGAACCG
>NZ_KV805153.1:0-122001 GCF_001811545.1 Corynebacterium sp. HMSC074A09
ATCGGCAGCATCGTGTGGGTTTCTGCCGAGTTTCCGGCAAACGCTCCAACATGTAGTGGAAAACCAGTGGCATCAGTAAGCAGCCCGACAAGGATTTGCGGCTCTATACGGCGCTCTTTGGAAAATCCGGGTTTGCGAAGCTCATCAGGAGTATCGGTTTCGAAGTACAAGGTGGTCACGTCGTACAAGATGAATGTGCCTGGACCGATACCTGCATGATGCGCCAGCACTTGGGTTAATCCTTCGCCGAAGGCATCTGTAGCAAAGCCAGGTAGTCGGCGTTTAATCGTGGCGTAGCTTGCGCTTGTCACCCCAACTTCAGCCAGGGTTTCAATCGAATCAAACTTCGAACCAGGATTAATCAACCGAGCGCGCACCAGATCCCGAAACACCTGATCATCACCAGTTGCTACAGCAAGACCTAACTCGTTGAAACACGCATCAATACAGTCCAACAAGTAACCAGCTCGCTGTGCTGTCACCGGCACCGGGTCATCAGCGGTTCCCCTGCTTGCTGAAGGCTCTACTCCAAGATCAAGGGTGAGTTGATCTGCATCAATAAGACGCCGGGCCTGGGCTTTAAGCTGCTCAACTTGATCAGGTGAGTGTCCTGATCCGACCTGTTGAAGCTTTTTCGACCCTCGATGCTCAGACCACACCACCTGAACTGCCGTCGCCCCGGAAGCGGTCTTGACAGTGCGAATGTATGGACTCACAAAATCAGACTCCCGGCTACCCCCGCCGATACCCGCTTAGTGCCGAAAAAATAACCGCCACAACACCAAACCTCCAGGCCACAATGTCAAGGGTGACCTTCATCACCTAACCGTGAGCCAAGTCAGGACACGGTTTACTAAGCCGTGAATGAAACGCCCGAGCATAAGCTCGGGCGTTTCTCTTTTGCCTAGTTCATTGCGGTGGTTCGATTTCGTTGTTGAGAGCCAATGCGGTGTATTAGGGCAGAGCCCAGACTGTGCGGCAGGGAAACGGCGGATACCGTCTTGATTGACCCGGTGACGTCGTTCGCTCACCTCAGAAACGGCTTAACTAGCGGCGCGCGTCGTTACGTGCGACAGTATTCGCGACCTTTGTTGCTTCACCTGTGGCATCCCGTCCCGGTATTCGTCGTCAAAGAAGCCACCAATGACGTCGCCTGTCATGCAAGCCTTCCTTCGCGCTCACTGGGGTGCGTCGGGAGGCTGATTGGGGTTCCACGGTGAGCGCGAAGGGGAGGAGCGTGGTCATGGTCGCGGGGGACTGGTTGGTCGATATGACACTGGAGAGTGCAACACTGCACTTACGCGCGAGGTCGTTGTGGAGCCCCTGCGGCGGTCCGGCTGGCTTGGAGCCGTAGGGCTCTCTTTCTAGCGAAATAAAAAGCCCCGGCCACCACGCTCGTAGTGAGTTCGTGGTGGCCGGGGCCTTGCTAGCGTCGCTGTGCTGTGTGCCAGCGCCTGGGGCTTAAGCGCCTTTAGACGTCGAAGGCTTCCTCCAGCAGGTTCTTCTGCTCAATCTGGTGAACCTTCGCGTTACCGGTAGCAGTCGAGGACTGCGAGCGGCGGGAGACGCGGACCATCTCCGGCATATCCGGGATGAGGTCGCGCAGGTGCTCGTTGTAGAACGGCCACGGGCCCTGGTTGGCCGGCTCGTCCTGCACGAAGCGAATCTGCGTTGCGTTCGGGTAGGCCTCGAAAGCCTCACGCAGGCGGTTGAACGGAATCGGGTGGAGCATCTCCACGCGCACGATGGCGATGTCGTCGCGGCCATCGGCTTCCTTCTTCTTGGCCAGCTCCCAGTAGAGCTTGCCGGAGACCAGCATGATGGTCTTGACCTTGTCGGTATCGCCGACCTTCTTGCCGTTGATGTCAACGTAGTTCGGATCGTTGATGACGGACTGGAACTTCTTGACCTCAGTGAAGTCCTCCACGGAGGAGGTCGCGGCCTTGTTACGCAGCATGGACTTCGGGGTGAAGACCACCAGCGGGCGCTTCATCTCACCGAGTGCCTGGCGGCGCAGCAGGTGGAAGTGGTTAGCCGGGGTAGACGGCTGGGCCACGGTCATGGAGCCCTCAGCACATAGCTGCAGGAAGCGCTCAATGCGGGCGGAGGAGTGGTCCGGGCCCTGGCCTTCGTAGCCGTGCGGCAGCAGCAGGATCAGGCTGGAGAGCTGGCCCCACTTGGCCTCACCGGAGGAGACGTACTCATCGATGATGGTCTGCGCACCGTTGGCGAAGTCACCGAACTGTGCCTCCCAAGCCACGACAGCATCCGGGTTACCCACGGTGTAGCCGTACTCGTAGCCCATGCCAGCGAACTCGGTCAGCGCGGAGTTGTAGACCATGAACTTGCCGCCATTGCCCTTGGACTCAGCCAGGCGGGCAACCGGGTTGTACTCGTTGCCCGTGCGCGGGTCGAAGGCCACAGCGTGGCGCTGGGTGAAGGTACCGCGGCGGGAATCCTCACCGGCCAGACGCACGACCTTGCCGGCGTTAGCCAGGGAACCGAAGGCGATGAGCTCGCCCCAGCCCCAGTCGATGCCGCCCTCGCGAGCAGACTTCTGGCGGTCCTTAGCCACCTTGGCCACACGCTTGTGGTACTCGAAGCCCTCCGGAGGGGTGCCGTAGGCGTCACCAATCTCGGCGATCTCCTCGGCAGTGATGGAGGTGTCCAGACCACGGGTCAGCTCCTGGGAGGAGGTGATACCGGTCTGTTCCTTCGGGCCAGCCTCTTCAGCCTTCTTGTGGTCGGCGAAGACGGACTCCATCTGATCGTGGAAGTCGCGCGCAGCTGCCTCTGCCTCTTCATCGGAGAGGTCACCACGGCCGATGAGCTCCTCGGTGTAGCGCTCACGAACGGACTTGTGGTCATCGATGATGTCGTACAGCAGCGGCTGGGTCATGGACGGGTCATCGGCCTCGTTGTGGCCGCGCAGGCGGTAGCACACGAGGTCAATGAAAACGTCCTTGCCAAAGCGACGGCGGTACTCGGTAGCGAGCTTGCCCACCCAGACAACAGCCTCCGGGTTGTCGCCGTTGACGTGGAAGACCGGGCAGTCGAAGCCCTTAGCCAGGTCGGTGGCGTAGTGCGTGGAGCGGCCGGAGTCCGGGGTGGTGGTGAAGCCCACCTGGTTGTTGACCACAACGTGGACGGTGCCGCCGGTGGTGTAGCCGCGCAGCTGTGAAAGGTTGATGGTCTCCTGGACCACGCCCAGGCCGGTGAAGGAAGCATCGCCGTGGAGCATGATCGGCACCACGGTGTGTGCACCGGCACCCTTGTCCAGGATGTCCTGCTTGGCGCGTGCGATACCTTCCATGACCGGGTCAACAGCCTCGAGGTGAGACGGGTTAGCGGCCAAGGTGACCTTGATTTCGCCGTCACCGAACATCTGCAGGTGCTCGCCCTCAGCGCCCAGGTGGTACTTCACGTCACCGGAGCCGCCCATCTGGCCGCCCTTGTAGTTGCCATCGAACTCGCCGAAGATATCCGCCAACGGCTTGCCCACGATGTTGAAGAGCACGTTGAGGCGGCCGCGGTGCGGCATGCCGATGACAACTTCGTCGAGGTCCTGGCCAGCGGCGGTGTCCACGATGGAATCCAGGAGGGCAATGAGGGACTCAGCACCCTCCAGGGAGAAGCGCTTCTGTCCCACGTACTTGGTCTGCAGGAAGTTCTCGAATGCCTCAGCGGCGTTGACCTTCTGCAGGATGTACTTCTGCTCGGAGTTGGTCGGCTTCGGCATACCGGCCTCAATCTGCTCCTGCAGCCAGCCGCGCTCATCGCGGTCCAGGATGTGGGCGTACTCGGAGCCAACCTTGAGGGTGTAGGCGGCGCGCAAGCGGCTGACCACCTCACGCAGCGTCATGGTCTCCTTGCCGCCGAAACCGCCGACGTTGAAGGTGCGGTCCAGGTCCCAGATGGTCAGGCCGTGGGTAGCCAGGTCCAAGTCGCGGTGATCCGGCCAGGGCAGGCCCGGTTGCTTCCAACCCAGCGGGTTGATGTCCGCGAGCAGGTGGCCACGGGAGCGGTAGGCCTCGATGTACTGCATGACGCGCGTGTTCTTGTCGACGCCCGTGTTGGGGACGTCGGCAGCCCAGCGGAAGGGCTGGTAGGGAACGCCCATCGATTCGAAGAGCTCATCCCAGAAGGCATCATCCAGAATCAGCTGGCCCACGGTGCGCAGGAACTCACCGGACTCCGCGCCCTGAATGACACGGTGGTCGTAGGTGGAGGTCAGGGTAACCAGGCGGCCGACGCCGAGGTCTGCCAAGCGGTCGGCGGAGGTACCGGCGAACTCGGCCGGGTAATCCATGGAACCCACACCGATGATGGAGCCGGAGCCCTTGGTCAGGCGGGCGATGGAGTGGCGGGTGCCGATGCCGCCCGGGTTGGTCAGGTTGATGGTGACTCCGGAGAAGTCGTCCATCGTCAGCTTGTTCTTGCGGGAGCGGTCAACGATGTCCTGGTAGGCATCGATGAACTCGGAGAAGGTCTTGTTCTCCGCTTCCTTGATGGCGGCCACGACGAGGGCGCGGGAGCCATCCTTCTGCGGAAGGTCGATGGCTAGGCCCAGGTTGACGTGCTCCGGCTGGACGACGGTGGGCTTGCCGTCCTGGTTTTCGTAGCGCACGTTCATGTCCGGGTGGATCTGCACGGCCTTGACCAGCGCGTAGCCTAGGATGTGGGTGAAGGAGATCTTGCCGCCGCGGGTGCGCTTGAGGTGATCGTTGATCATCGCGCGGTTTTCCCACATGAGCTTGACCGGGATGTCGCGCACGGTGGTAGCGGTGGGAATTTCCAAGGACTCATCCATGTTCTTGGCGATTGCCTTGAACATGCCCTTGAGCACGCGGGAGCCCGGCTCCGGTGCCTCCTTGATGCGGTCCAGCGGGGACTCGGACTTCTTCTCCGTCTTTTTCGCGTCCTTCTTGGATGCGGCGGAAGCCTTGGAATCGCTCGGTGCCTTAGCGCCTGGAACAGCGGAAGACTTCTCCTCAGCCTGGGTCTTCTTCGGCGCGGCCTGTGCCGCGTCCTTTTTCTTGGTGGGGGTGCTGGATTGAGCGTTCGCAGCCTTGGACTGTGCGGCCGACTTCGGTGCTCCGTTGGCCTCAAAATACTCGCGCCACTCCTTGTCTACGGAGTTCGGGTCCTTGGAGTACTGCTGAAACTGTTCGTCAATCAGCCACGCATTCGGGCCATAGATGCTCGAGTTGCTCACGGCAGATGCTCGCCTCTTTCTGTGCTTCTAAGTTTGTCTTTATTCGACTCTAGTAGGCCAATCCACGGGTGCGAAAGGCACCCCGAAAAGTGTCTCCCCTTATGATACGGACCTTGTAAGTTTGCTCACTAACCTGAGCGGGTTTCGCCCCTTTTTATTCCCCCTGCAGGGGGGAGAGTTGGGTGCCCGCATGGTTGATTACTTGGCGGCCCAATTTACGGTTGGCGGTTGTTCCCAGCACCGCGCCTACACCCATCGGCAGCAGTTTGGACACCCACGCCCACTTGAGCTTCTTGGTGGCCTGCTTCATAAACAGCTTGGTCAGGCGTCCGTTGAGGCCGCTGAGGGTGGGGCCGGAAAAGCGCGAGAGGGTAGCAGCGGAGGTGACGCCGGACAGCGAGGTTGCATCACCCACGAAGGTATCGACCAACGCGCTGCCTTGGGAACCGGTGAGCACCACCAAGACCAGCGCGCGGCGGCGCTCCTTATCCCGGATGTTGTCACCGCGCAGGTGCGCGGAGGCCAGGATGTACCAGGCAGCGGCCTCGAGGAACACCAAGGATTCCGCACCAATTGTGGCCGCGCCGGTGACCAGGCCGATGCCGGGGATAGCCGCGGATGCGCCGGCAGCGGCACCCGTGCCGGTGATGATGTTCATGAAGTGCTTGTCAATGAGCTCCTGGAGCTCCGCCGGTCTGGCGTCGGGGTTGCGCTTCTTTAGGCCCTCGACGTAGTTGATGATGACGGAGGACTGGACAGAAACGATTTTATCGATGGCCCCCAGGAATCCCTTCGTAATGCGGTTAGCCTCATCCACCTCCAAGGTTCCGACAGCCTTTGCGGAGCCGGCCTGATCGACCGATGCTTCCTGGCGACTAATGTCCTTGCCCTTTTTCTCCTTGCTAAAGACTTTGTCCAACATTGTCTCACCTAACTTTTTAACTAAATCTGATTGTGAATCTGAACTGTATGTTTACCACCGTATCGAAAACGTTTTATTCAGCGCGCCAGCAGGTTAGCGCATTAGGGTAAGAGGCATGAGCGAGTTTGAGCCTTCCCCCTCGCGTGAGGTCGGCGCAGCAGCGGCGCGCTTGCTTGCCGAATCCCTGCATGCCCGTGCCCGCGCCGCGCAGGAGGCGGCACGCACCGCGCTTGCCGACGACCTCACGGTACTCACCACAGGAGGTTGGGTGCGCGGTTGCATTGAGGAAGATTTGCGCCCGGACCGCCCGATTTCTGCGCCGGTGCGCTCGTGGCGTGGCATCCCTTTCGGCGCTGATACGTCTGGGGCCAACCGTTTCATGGAGCCGCGGCCTGCCCCGGCGTGGGAAGGGATCCGGGATTGTCGCGAGTTCGGGCACGTGGCCCCGCAACCGGTCTATTCCTGGACGGATCGCATCGAAGGCGCGGAAGATTGCTTGACCCTCGATATTGTCCGCCCACACCGCAGCGTCCCCTCGGACACTTTGGCGAGTTCTGGGGCTCCGGCGACTTCTATGGCAGGGGAGAAGCTGCCCGTCGTGGTGTATCTGCACGGCGGCAGTTTTATCGTCGGCTCCTCCCACATGCTGATGTTGCGCGGCTTCGAGTTCGCAGCCCAGATGGACGTGGTCTATGTTTCGGTGAATTTCCGCTTAGGCGCCTTGGGCTACCTTGATGTCCGCAGCTTGGGCGGAGAGGCCTGTGCCAACCCGGCTGTGGCGGATCAGGTCTTAGCGTTGGAGTGGGTGCGCGAGAATATCGCTGCCTTCGGTGGGGACCCAGACAACGTCACGCTCATGGGCGAATCCGCCGGCGGCGCAGCGGTCCTGACACTCATGGCGGTGCCGCGTGCAGAAGGGCTCTTCCACCGCGCGATTGCGCAGTCGCCGCCGATAGGCATGATTCATTCGCGTGCGCAGTCGGTGTTTTGGGCCCGCGAGCTGGTTCACAAGATGGCTTTGCCGCGCGATACCACAGCGGATGATCTCCGCCGCGAAGATTTCGCGGACTTGGTGCGCTCCGGACAGTCCATGATGTGGCGCGCGGGCGAGTTGCTGTACCTGAATTCCTGCTACGCGCCGACTGTCGACGGTGACCTCATCCCGCAACATCCCATCGAAGCCTTTGAGGACGGCAACCAACACCCAGTGCCGCTGCTGGTGGGAACCAACTCCGGTGAGGCCAGCTTTGGAAAGTTCCTCTTCCAACGCCAGAGTGCCCGGGAGCGCGCGGCCCTGCGGCTGCTAGCCTCTTTCGATCCGGAGAGCGCGCCGGATGTCATCGCGGCATACGGCGGTGCGGTCTCACGCCGCGACTTTGGGGACCTGCTGACCGACGCCCTCTTCTGGGCCCCCACCGTCCGCGTGGCCTCCGAACACGCACGGCGCTATCCGACGTGGATGTACCGTTTCGACTTCGCGCCGGCAGCACTGCGCTGGTTGGGGTTGGGGGCGATGCACTCGATGGAGCTCTCCAATATTTTTGGCGACCCAGGAGCGTCGCGCGTCTCCTTCCTGAACACCATCGCCAAGCCTTCGGAAATGGAGAACGTAACCGGGGCCATGCAGACGCAATGGGGCGAATTCATCCGGGGCGGGGCTCCGAGAGAGGACTGGCCGCAGTACACAGCCCCAGAGCGCTCGACCATGGTTTTCGATGTGGAGCCGCGCGTGGAGGAGGCGCCGATGGAGGGGCGTCGCCAAGCATGGGAGGCCTACGACATGTTGGAGTGGGGCACTGGGCGCCCGGAGATTCTGAAGGAACTGGGATTCCTGCTCAATGAGGAGAGCTATTGATGGGGATCGCAGGTAAGATGTGTGGGGCCTTGGCAGCAGCCCGGGTGAGACTCCCACATGGACGGATGTTAATCACATGAGCTTTTTTGAAGATATCGCCTCTGCGCTGGACGGGGAGGGCATTGAGTCCCGCGTCAACGACGATGTGATGTTCGTGCCCATCACCTCCGATTTGGAAATCCAGTTTGTGGAAATTGACCCCATCCTGCCGGCGGCCAACGTCTACATTGCCGCGGCCGATGTGGATGAAGATGATGAAGACTTCGAGGCCGTTTTAGTGTCCGTGGCGTTCTCCGTCGAGGATGCAGTTGAGGCCGTGTCGCGTCACATTGCCACCGACCAAGTGGTGACGGTGCTGCGTGACCTGCTGGAGGGCACCGATGAACGCATTGCTGAGCTGGAGTTTCTTCAGGATGAGTTCAATCCGAACCTCGTCGTGGCGGAGGTAGCCAACGACTCGGAGCTGCGCGTGCTGGTGGAGACCATCGACGGCGTCCCGAGCGCGGTCGTGCGTTTCCTCTCCTTCGACTTTGATGAGGAAGAGCTCGACGAGCTGGAAGACGAAGCGATCAGCAAGCTTTGGGAGGCCGAGGCCTCCGAGGACATGAGCGAGGAAGCGCGCGTCGCCCTGTTCGGCTCCGCGGAAGACGAAGACGGCGGGCTAGCCCCCATCATCGAGGTTCCCGCCGAGGCCCTCGAGCTGGGAACCTACACTGACTTCGACCGCCTCTTTGACGTCCTGAGCCTCGTCTCCGATCAAGCCCTGGATTGGGAAGCTCAACTGGTGAGCATCGATGACTCCGACTTCGACGAGCCGGAGGTCTATGACATCTTCGGCGCCGACGATGAGGATGAGGACGACGTTCTCTTCGACGACGATGATGACGAGGACGAGGACTACGACGACGAAGTCGAAGACGTCGAAGAAGAATAACGAGTCAGACTAATCAGACGATACCGAGCTTCTACGGTAGGGTAAGCGGGTATTATTTCTCGACTTCGAAGAGGAGCAGCCGCAGCCAATGCCGGATAACAAGGCATCGCACAGCCAGCGTCTGTGTGTTGGATCCGCTCTAGCATGCTTGTGCCTGGCTTGGGCTCTGACGCTGGCCCCGAGCTACGGCCACACAGGCTTTGTCTTCGATTCCGCCTTATCAACCGGTGCATGGTGCCTGAGTTTGCTGGGAGCACTGCTGTTCATCGCTGCGCAATGGCGATCCTTGGGAAACCACGCGCTTGTCAACCCGCTGCTGGCGGTGGCGGCGAACCTACTGTTGTCGTCGCTGATTTTCAACGTCAACATCCCCTTGTACCTCGACATGATGGGCACGGCGTTTATCGCAATCGTCTACGGCCCCGTCTTAGGAATCGGCACGTCAGTTTTAAGTGCGTGCCTGGCCAGCATCAACAACCCGCTGCTCTTGGTCTATCTGCCGACCGCGGTGGTGGTGGCTTACCTGTTTGGTTGGCTAGCGCGCCGCGGAGTGTTCAAGCGGATGGTGGCCATGATGCTCGCCGGAACCGGGGTAGGCGTGGTTGCCGGGCTACTATCCGCTATGTCGACCTTGCTCCTTCCAACTGAGTACGAGCAGCAAGGGCCCCTCCAACTTCTGGCATTGCTGGAGCTGATCCTGCGCGACGAGCGCCTGGCAGTCCTAGTGCAAACCTTGAGCTCCGACATCATTGATAAGACTTTTACGGTGCTCGTGGTTTGCTTTTCCATTCGCTTGGCGCCGCGGGCGATCCGCCGCCTCTATGATTTCCCGGAGACACGCCCGGCTCTCGGCCGCGTGCTAACAGAGGATCGGTTCTCGCTTTCGCTTGAAGAAGAGCCACCCCGCAACTTTTTCGAGCGCATGCAGCGCTACTTCTAGCAGGCGTACAACGCTCGAGACTGAGCCTCATGCACTGCGGAGGGAGCGCATTACGCAGCCTGGCTGAAGCCTTCGAAGAGCGAGAGTGGTGAATGCACCGGGGTATAAGCGCTATCCACCAGCCACACAAACGTGGCCGCGCTGCTGCTGGAAATCTCATGCACTGCGGAGACGAGCTCCTCTGGGACTAAGGCCCGCACCCATGCTTCCGCCAACGAAGGGGAAACCGGGCGGCCGGTGGGGTCGGTGATGCGCACCGTAATGAGATAAGACGGCACGCGCCTTTCGCCGTAGCCCAGTACGCGAGCCTTGGCGCGCTCACCCACGCGGTGGCGCGAGACAGTAAAGGTCAGCGGTAGTGATTCGCCGCCCTGTATGTCCACTGGTGGCAACACCTTGGATGGTGGCCGCCATTGCGGAGTGGGTCGCGCAAGCGAGCGTGGGTGACGGATGATGCTCTCGATGGAGCGAAGAGTTTCATGGTGGTGGTAGAGGATCTCAGTGGTGAGTTCGCTCGTACTCACGTCGGCCGGGAAAGGGGACTGAACGGACTGGTGAATGCTGCTGTAGTTCTTCATGGCCCACACACTAGGGGTAGGCACGGACATCACCGCACACAGATCCGAACAGTTGTTCGAGCAGGCGTTCGGTCATTTGACGTGATGAGCTACAGTGAGTGGCGATATGAAAAATACTGCAGCACCGCAGGTTAAAATCCCGCGGGAAATCTGGGTCATGGTCACCGCCGGGTTCATCATCGCCTTAGGCTATGGTCTCATCGCGCCGCTGCTGCCGCAGTTCATCGTCAGCTTTGACGTCTCGATGGCCGCGGCCGGTCTGGTTGTCTCCGTCTTTTCTGCCAGCCGTCTCATCTTCGCCCCGGCTGCGGGCTTTCTCATCGACCGCGTAGGTACGCGCAGGGTGTACGTGACGGGATTGCTTACCGTGGCAGTTACCACCGGCCTCGTGGGCGTGGCGCAGGAGTACTGGCAGATCCTCGCCTTGCGCACTATCGCCGGTATTGGTTCGACGATGTTCACCGTCGCGGCGATGGGGCTCATCGTGCGCCTCGCCCCACCCAGCATCCGCGGGCGCTGTTCGGCCACCTATGCCACGTCCTTCCTCCTCGGTAACGTCATCGGCCCTCTCGTTGGCGCGAGCCTCTCCTTCCTGGGCTTCCGCTGGCCCTTCTTTATCTACGGTGTTGGTGTGGCGATTGCGGCGCTCGTCGTGTGGAGCCTCATGCCGCCTGTGTCCAAGGCTGATGAGAGCCGACGCAGCCTCCCGCCAATGCGCTTGGAGGAGGCCTGGGCGGACACTGCTTATCGTGCAGTGCTGACGTCAAACTTCGCCCAAGGCTGGATCAACATGGGCGTGCGCGTAGCCGTCCTACCGCTGTTTGCCGCTGCGATTTTTGCCAACGGCGCATCCGCGTCGGGTATCGCATTGGCGGTCTTTGCTGCGGGCAACGCCATCGTCCTGCAATTCTCCGGCTCCTGGTCCGACCGCGTGGGGCGTCGTCCACTCATCGTGGCGGGCCTCGTGGGGTCTGCCTTGTTCGTTGGAACACTGGGCTTGGCGACGAACATCGTTTCCCTGCTCATCCTCTCCGCCCTGTCCGGCGCGGCTTCGGGCCTTATCGCCCCTTCGCAGCAGGCGGCTGTGGCAGACATCGTTGGTTCCCAGCGCTCGGGTGGCCAGGTGCTGTCGACATTCCAGATGGCAGGCGATTTCGGGCAAATCCTGGGCCCCATCGTCATCGGTCTCCTGGCGGATAGGTACGGGTTTGAGACAGCCTTTGGTTTCTGCGCGATTGTCGCCGTGGCAGGTGTTGTGGCGTGGATGTTTGGTCGCGACACCCTAGGGGAGAGGAAAGGTATCCTGCGGGGTCTGCGCCGCCGCTACCGCCCACGGCGTTAATAGGCGTGGCTCTATCTAGCGAGTACGGCGCACTTTCTTGCTGCACGCAGCCCAACGAGGCGTCGTGCCAGTCTTGAAGCTGCGCTCCCGAAAACGCGTAAAGCCATAGATGGAAGTTCCAGAACCGTTATCAGGGCGGCTCCACCCCTTCCGGCTACGCTCGCTCGCGGCTCCCATGACTGTCCTCCACACTTCTGCACAAAGGCATCAGAGACTAATCTTTTCTTAATCTGCTAAGCAAATATTAATTTATGGTGATAACGACGTCAACTTCACAGCTTGACTTTAAGTGAGGCTTAAGCCACAGTGCGTCCGGCTGCGTACAACTGCTTGGGCATGTCGCGACGAAGACTCCATTCAAACTGGATGGGTTTCTCGCCTCTGTGCGTGACGTAATCGACATTGCCCAAGAAGGTATATGCCGACGCAGTGTCTACCTTGTTCCGCTTAGTAAAACGCGTAGCGATGATGATGTTGCCGTTGAGTTCGTGGTGGTGGATGTAACGTCGGGCCATTGCGGACTTGAGGGATGTGGTGGATTGGGACTCCCAATGCAAACGATCTGGTGCTAGCGGATAGTCGCGGTAGTTCGTCGAGGCACTGACGTTTTCGTCCTTCTGGAATGTGACGAGGAAGAGATCAGTGTTGGAAGCATCGAAGCGGCGTACGCCCTCACGTGGCAAATTCGCGAGCTTACGCAACGGGCCATCGTCCAACGCCCCGACCAGTTCGGCAAGGCTGTAGTCCGCGTGAGTTTCTAAGACGCTATTCGTTGATTTCTCCGGGATGACGCGGGACCGGTCGAGTGTGAGCCGCATGACCTGAGTAACCTCAGCGACGAAGGAAGGACAGGCCCGGATGATACGCAGGGCCTCATCAAGCGATTCCGGCACCGTCGTATTTGAATTTGCCCACAGAGCCAATACGAGCATGGTGGCGTACCGAGTTTGCTCGGGAGTCATGTCTTTCTCGTTGGGCCCGTCCGGAGAAATGAGAAGTTTGTAGGCCGCTACGCGGTTCGGATCATTGATGTGCAGTAGCACGCGGATTCGGCTGAGAAGAAACTCTTCGTGTTCATTCGCGGGGGCGGAGGGCAGCAGCTTTTCATCACGCAGCAGCGTGGTCCACGTAATGCCCTTGCGGCGGTAGATATCTTCCACCGGAACCCCCGAGCTATTAATGAAACTAGCGAGATCGGTCGTGCCGTAGTCAGTAACGAGTGCTCGGATCTTTTTGATCGAGTTACGGGCCAAGCGCTTGATGTTCTTCAAGACGCGCTCGGTAGTCACGCGGTCCAAAGTGATGTTGGAGCCTGGTGGAGCAGTGGGGAAGCCCTGCTCCACCTCCTTGGCCAGGTTCTTTCCGCGCGCGGCGGTCAAGACCTTGAAGCGCTCTTCGAAATCGAATTCTTCGTGCTGGACACCTAAGAAATCAAAGACGGTGCAGGCGTTCTTTCCTTCGTTGAGGCGCAGACCTCGGCCAAGCTGTTGGACGAAAAGCACTGGGCTCTGCGTCGGGCGCAGAAGCAGCAGCGTGTTGACCTCGGGGATGTCCACGCCCTCGTTGAAAATATCGACCGCGAAGATGATGCTGATGGTGCCTTCGCGAAGCTGCTCAATGGCGCGTCGACGCTCATCGACACTGAGCTTGCTGCTTACCGCTTTGGCAGGGATGCCGAAAAGGTTGAATTGCTCGGCCATGTATTCGGCGTGAGCGATGGAGACGCAGAAGCCAAGGGCCTTCATGTCGGAGAGGTCGAAGATACGGCGGTTGAGCTCATTGATGATGAACCTGGTGCGCTTTTCACCGGCCTTGATATAGAACTCGCTGAGCTCCGCAGTCTGGTAGTCCTTCTTCCCACGGTTCCAAGTCAGACTCGTCAGGTCCGTGTCATCGTCCACCCCGTAGTAGTGCAAGGGGGCAAGGAGCTGTAGGCGCAACGCATCCCAGAGGCGAAGTTCATGTGCCACGCGGTAGTCGAAATACTTCTGCACGTTCTCGCCGTCACCGCGCTCCGGTGTGGCCGTTAGCCCCAAGAGCTCGCGCGGTTGCAGGTAGTCGAGCACTGCCCGGTAGGTCGAAGCCTCGGCGTGGTGGAACTCATCGATGACGACGACTTCAAAGTGATCCGGCGCAATCTGGGCTAGGCGCTTCCCATGCAGGGACTGGATGCTGGCGAAGACATGGTCCCACTCGGCTGGCTGCTCACCGCTGACGAGGAGCTCACCAAAACCAGAAGTGCGAAGAACCTCGCGGTAGGTTCGCTGGGCCTGGGTAAGAATCTCGCGCCGGTGAGCAATGAACAGTAACCGTGGCCTACGCCCCTGCTTCTCGCATAAGCGGCGGTAGTCCAGTGCTGCCACAACAGTCTTGCCTGTGCCGGTAGCGGCAATGAGGAGGTTGCGGTGGCGATCGTGAACTTCGCGCTCGGACTCTAGGGCTTCAAGCATCTCCTCCTGGTAGGGGTAGGGCTCAACGCGAAGGCCTGACAGCTCGAGCTTCTCGCCGGGCTTTGATTCGAGGAATTTGGCGCTGCCGAGCGCGTTTACGAGGCGGTCGTAGTCTTCCTCGGGGTCGAAGGCTTTGAAGTGAGTGTCGTACCAGTAGCTATCGAAGGTCTTGATGAACTTTTCGATGATCTCCGGAGTGGAGGAGCGTGAGCCGCGGACGTTCCATTCCCAGCCGTCGACAAGCGCCGAGCGCGAAAGATTTGAGCTACCGATGAACGCGGTATCGAAGCCAGACTGGCGGCGGAAGAGCCAGGCCTTGGCATGCAGGCGAGTGGTCTTGTGCTCATAGCAAATCCGGACCTCAGCGCCATAGTCCTCCACGAGACGACGCACGGCGGCGGCTTCGGTCGCTCCGCAATACGTCGAAGTGATGACGCGCAGCGGGATCTGATGATCCCTGAGGTACTCTAGTTGATCGCTGATGACCGCAATACCCGAACTCTTGATGAAAGCGCACAGCAAATCGACGGAGTCCGCAGTGCGGATCTCGCGGGCGATCTCGACCGACATATTGGTGTCGTCCACGCTGTTGGTGAACAAAGCACTGGCGTTGAGTGAGACCTCGGGAAGCTCTGGAGCCTCTGCGAGCTCTGAGCTGTAGATGGCATAGAGCAGCTGTTCCGCAGAAATATACTCATCTTCTCCGAGGGGTTGTGCGAGTCCATTAATGAGGGCCACGCGCTCCTCGGGCTTATTTAGCTCTGTGAGCTTTTGCTCGAGGACCTTGGCAAAATGCTGGGACACTGCCGCGGCGAACCGAGGGTTCACGTCTTTCATGGTTTCATGGGCGATGCCCGTTGCGGCCGTGGGACGAGCCTGCTTAGTTTCCTCGATCCGCTCCTGGATACGAGCGGTGACCGGGGTTTCATAGATGCCGAAAGGCAGGAGAGAATCGGAACTCATAGGCGCGAAGAAAGCAGCTTGACGGCGGGGATGTCTGCGGGAGCCCAGTCGAGTTCCTGCGCTTCGGAAGGGGACACCCAGCGAGAGGCATCGTGATCACTGAGAGCCAGGTCGCCGGACTCGATGGTGCACAGGAATGTAGTGAGCTCGATGGTGGCGAAGTCGTACTCATAGACGGTCGTGGTGACCTTGTCACCCACGGTTGCCGTCACGGATAGCTCTTCCTTAATTTCACGCGCGAGAGCCTGCTCGGGTGTTTCACCGAGTTCAATCTTGCCGCCCGGAAATTCCCACTGGCCGGCTAGGGATTTTCCCGGGGCTTTGCGGCAGGCCAGGAATCGATTGCCCTTAGCGAAGACGGCTCCGACAACGCGAATCGGTGAACTCATGGGGACCAGTATGCCGGCTGGCCCCGGTCTTATCTAGGAATTCGTGTCCGCGGCAGCAGAAAAGTGCGCCGTCACAATGTCATCAATCAACCGCGCAGCCAGCTTGGCGGTGTGGGCGTCGGTGTCGAAGGTGGGGTTGAGCTCGACGACGTCGACAAGCGCGAGGCGTCCCGTGGCGGCGATGGCGAGTGCTAGTTCGCGGATGATGTTCACAGGCACGCCGAGGCCGGCGGGGGCGGAGACGCCAGGGGCCTGGTCGGCAGGCAGGACATCCAGGTCGATGGAAAGGTGAATGGGCTTCGTGCCGGAGCAGATGCGCGCGACGGTGTCGCGCACCTGGGTGCGGTCCATGTTGAGCAGTTCCTCGTCGAGGACGACGGTGACGCCGAGGGCGGAGGCTTCGTCGAAAAGCACCGGCGTGTTGTTGGGGCGGGAGATTCCCAGGACGGAATAGTCGAAGTCCTCGCGGCCGACCAGCTCAGAAATCTGTTTGAACGGGGTGCCGGAGGTGGGCATGTTGGCGGTGCGGAGATCGAAGTGCGCGTCCAGGTTGATGATCTGCAGCGGGCCTAGGGCGCGGAAGGCGCCGCTGTGAGAGCCGAAGGCAGTCTCGTGGCCGCCGCCGAGGATGATGGGCAGATGCCCGGCGCGTGAGAGTGTCTCCACCGCATCGGAGAGACGCTCGTGGGCGGCCTCCAAGTCGGTGCCTTGGGTGGTGATCGTGCCGGCGTCGTACAGCGGGTGCGTATGGTGCAGCGCCAGGGAACCCAAGGCGTCGCGCAGGGCAGCTGGGCCCGCAGCCGCGCCGGGGCGGCCATGGTTGCGCTCAACGCCCTCGTCGGAGGCGAAGCCCAGGAGTGCAACGCCGGGTTCTGCCTGGGGCTTGGCGACGTCTAGCGGGCGAACCACGCTGTGCCACCGCGCGTGCTTAGGGCCCGGGCCGTCGGAGCGGCCGGACCACTCGGGGGCAGGGGAGTAGGCGGGGGCATCAACGGTGTTCATGGTTATCCTTTCGCGTCTGTTTCTTGTTCGGCTGTATTTTGCAGGGCTGCTTCCTGTGGGGTGCTCGCGGCGGCGCTGCGGCGGCCGGTGAGGTAGAAGATGGCGGTCATCAGGAGGATGAAGATAACGCCCGTGGCAAGTGCCGGGCGGTATTGCTCCTGCCACACCATGATGCCAAAAGTGAAGATGATGAAGGCGATGGAGAAGTATTGGCCCCAGGGCCAGTAGGGGACGGTGTATTCCAGGCTGGCGCGTTCTTCGGTGGGCATTTGGCGGCGGGAGGCCACGTGGGCGAGCAGAATCATCAGCCACACGTAGATGGTGGCAAAGGTGGCCAGGGAGGCGATGACCTCAAAGACGTTATCCGGGATGAGCGCGTTGAGTCCGGTGCCGATGATCATGACGATGAGCAGGATGATCATGGTCATGACCGGCACACCGCGGGTCTTTTTGGCCATGACCTTCGGAGCGAGGTTCTGGCGGGCCAGGCCGGTGAGAACGTTGCCGGCACCGAAGAGATCGGCGTTGATGGCAGAGACCGCCGCGGTGATGACGACGACGTTGAGGGCGGCCGCAGCCCAGGTGACGCCGAGGGTGGAGAAGATTTGGACGAAGGGGCTTTCCTCACCGGTGATGCTGCGCCAGGGGTTGATCATCAGGATGACCAGGATGGCCAGGACGTAGAACAGCAGGATGCGCACCGGGATGGTGTTGATGGCCTTCGGTACGGACTTGGCGGGATCTTCTGCCTCCGCACTGGCGACGCCGACGATCTCCGTGCCGCCGAAGGCGAAGAGAACGAGGATGAAGGAGGCGACCATTCCGGAAATACCGTTGGGGAAGAAACCGCCATCGTTGACCAGGTTGGCCGGGCCGGTGGTCTCCGCGGTGGAGAGGCCGAAGATGAGCACGGCCACGCCGCCGAGGATCATCGCGATGACCGCACCAACCTTGACGATGGTGAAGGCGAATTCCAGCTCGCCGAAGGCCTTGACGGTGGCGAGGTTGGCGCCGCCGACGAGAAGCAGTGTGGCGGCTACCCACACCCATTTGGGTGAGCCGGGGAACCAGAATTGCATGTAGACGCCGATGGCGGTGAGGTCGGCGAGAGCCACGATGACCATCTCGAAGGCGAACATCCAGCCGGTGATATAGCCGGCCCAGGGGCCTAGGAAGGTGCGGGCGTACTCGGCGAAGGAGCCGGTGACGGGGTGATGCACGGACATCTCACCGAGTGCGCGCAGGAGGAAGTAAACCACGGCGCCGCCGAGGAGGTAGACCAAGAGGACCGAGGGGCCGGCGGCTTGGATGGCGCCGGCGGAGCCGTAGAACAGGCCGGTGCCGATGGCCGAGCCCAAGGCGATGAAGTGCAGGTGACGGTGTTTCAAGCCGGGGCGCTTGGTGGTGGTTTCTGCCACGGGGATGCGTCCTCCTCTGTGCCCCTGTTGTGGCGCTAGCTAGTCCTAGCGCTGCGGATGAGGGGAGTGGTTGGTGCGAGTGATTCCGGGAGCTACTTTCCTCTAGTTAGTGTGTCCGGTCAATTCCGCTACGGGGCAGAGGTCGATCTGGCCTATGACCCTGCACTCATTCGCTACTCGGGGGTGACCTATGTGACATTTGTTCGGGGTGGCGTTAGTATATGGAAGACCTGCGTGTGGCTGTCGCGTGGGCATGGCTTAAAGCAATCGCCTTGTAGTGGCGTGTGTTTGCTTGGCACGTTCAAGAAGTGAGCGTGTTGTGGCCGTGCTAATGACGTGTCGTTTCCACCACCGTGAGGTAGAACATGAAATCTGAAGACGCAATCGTTGACGCCTTCTACGAGAGCGACGACGATGTCCCCTCCAAGAAGGGCATCTGGCGCCTCTTTGTCTACAGCGCTATTGGCGCTTTCGTATTCTTCTTTCCCATCAGCTACGACGGAAAGAAATCTATCCCGCTCGACCACATGGTCACCATCATCCGCACCTATGCCGATGTCCTAGTGCCTTGGTTCATCTTGGCGTTAGCGCTCTATGGCACAGTGCGCAGCATCGTGAATAAAAACTGGAAAGAAGGCCCGCTCCAGGCGGTCTTTACTGCGCTCAACGTGGTGGGCCTGGTGGTCTCCTTCCTGATGGTCATCGGAAAGCTTCCCGGAGTGCTGGGCAACGAGGACATCGTGCCCTTCCTGTGGAACTCGATTGCCACGCCAGTCGGGCTCATCGTGCCTATCGGTGGCGCGTTCCTGGCCTTGCTCATCAGCTACGGCCTTCTGGAATTCGTCGGCGTATTCATGCAGCCCATCATGCGTCCGCTGTGGCGCACGCCGGGGCGCTCCGCCATTGACGCGGTGGCCTCCTTCGTGGGCTCCTACTCTTTGGGAATCCTCATTACTGACCGCGTGTACCAGCGCGGCGGCTACACCGCGCGTGAGGCTTCCATCATCGCGACGGGCTTCTCGACGGTCTCCGCTGCCTTCATGGTGATCGTCGCCAAGCAGCTCGACCTGATGGATATGTGGGGCATCTACTTCGCGGTATCCCTCGTGGTGACCTTCCTGGTTACGGCGATTACCGTGTGGATTCCGCCGCTGAGCAGGATTCCCGACGACTACGTAGACGGCGTGCAACCGGACCCGGAAAAGCCAGTGAAGGGCAATTTCTTTAAGGCCGCGTGGCGTGAGGCGCTGCTGGCGCTGGACCGCGCGCCGTCTTTGGGCGCTGCCATTTGGGAGAACCTGCGCGATGGCGTGCGCATGGCGTCGGCGATTGTGCCCTCCATCATGTCTGTGGGCCTGATTGGCCTGCTGCTGGCTAACTTCACGCCGCTCTTCGATTGGCTGGGCTACCTGTTCTACCCGTTCGCGTGGATTGTCCAGCTGCCGGAGCCGGAGCTGGCGGGCAAGGCCGCGGCCATGGGCATTGCGGAGATGTTCCTGCCGGCGACTGCGGTGGCTGGTTCTGAAAGCATGGTGCTCAAGTTCGTCATCGGCGTGGTGGCGATTTCCGCCATCATCTTCTTCTCCGCGCTGGTGCCGTGCATTCTGGCTACTAAGATTCCGATCAAACTCTGGCAGATCGTGGTCATCTGGTTCGAGCGCGTGGTGCTGACCATCATTATTGCGACGCCGATTGCCTTCCTGGTGACTTAGCTGGGACTTGTACGAGGGCTCACTAGAATGTGGGCCCATGAGTACCTCCCGAGTCCCGGCGGCGCGCAATGCGCTGGAGATCCTCCGGCTGCTGTCCACTATCGACGTGCCGATTTCCGCCGCGCGCATCCGCAGTGAGCTGAACCTGCCGCGCTCCACGACTTACCACCTGCTCAAGGAGATGGTGGACGCGGGCTTCGTTGTGCACCTGCCGGAGAACCAAACCTATGGGTTGGGGCTCGTTGCCTATTCGATGGCTGCTGCCTACGCCACGCAGCAGCCCCTCGTGCGGGTAACCCAGGGGCACCTCGAGCGGATTGCCAGCAGTGTCGGGGGTTCGGGGCACCTGTCGCGTTTGGCGGGCTCGGAGATTCTCTACCTCAACGAGATTCGCGCGCCGGGGGCGCTGTCCTTGGTGACGGAGAGGGGAGTGCGGCTGCAGGCGCAGCGCACGGCCTCCGGGCGGGCGATGCTGGCCCTGCTCCCGGAAGCGGAGTGGCGTGCAGCATTCGTCCCCGGTTCTTTAGGTTTTGGGGAGTACAAGGAAATCTTGCGCCAGGTGCGCGAGCGCGGCTGGGCCGAAGAGGTTGAGGTGGTGGCGCGCGGGCAGGCGTCGGTAGGCGTGGCGGTGGTTGACCACGTGGGCAGGCCCGCGGCGGCGCTGGCGGTGACCTTCCCGGTGGGGACTGCCGACGCCGCCGACGTCGCCCAGCAACTGCACGCGGCAGCGCAGCAGGTGGCGGAGAGAATGTACGGGCGCCGCTAACTGGTCGTGCGCGGGGTATTGGCGCGCCGGGCAGCCTGTTGTACTATGAGCGCAACGCGTAAGGCTGTCGCGCGTATCACTATTTTTCTATTCTTGTGAAAGCAAGTACGTGTTTTCGCGTGCCTTCTTCCCTTCCACGCGGGTGGTGGGGCGGGGTACCGCAGCGACGTCAAAGGAGCCTTACATGTCTAATTCTTATCCCTCCACCGTGACCGTGGGTATCGGTGCGCTGAGCATCGAGGAGGTCGTGGCCGTTGCGCGCTATGGCGCGAAGGTGGAGATTTCTGAGGATGCCCTGGCGGAAATCGCCTCCACACGTGAGCGTGTCGAGGAGCTGGCCCAGGATCCGACTCCGGTTTATGGCATTTCCACCGGCTTCGGTGCCCTAGCGCGCCGCCACATTCCGGAGGAGATGCGCGCGCAGCTGCAGCTTTCGCTCGTGCGCTCGCATGCAGCAGGCACGGGCCCGGAGGTTGAGCAAGAGGTCATTCGCGCGCTCATGCTGCTGCGCCTGTCCACCCTGTGCACTGGGCGTACTGGCGTGCGTCCGGTGGTGGCGGAAACCTATGCTGCGGTCCTCAACGCCAACATCCACCCGGTGGTCCGCGAATACGGTTCCTTGGGTTGCTCCGGTGACCTTGCACCGCTTGCGCACTGCGCACTGGCACTGCTCGGTGAAGGCGAGGTGCGCGTTGATGGCGGCGAGGTCACCCCGGCCGCGGAAGCCCTATCCGCTGCGGGTATCGAGCCGCTCAAGCTGCGGGAAAAGGAAGGCCTAGCACTGATTAACGGCACCGATGGCATGCTGGGCCAGCTCTGCCTGGCCATTACAGACTTGCGTGAGCTGGCCAAGACCGCCGATATCGCCACCGCGATGACGGTGGAGGGCCTGCTGGGTACCTTGGTGGTCTTTGCCGATGACCTGCAGCAGCTGCGCCCGCACCCAGGCCAGGCAGATGCTGCGGCCAATATCCTGCAGGTCGCAGAGGGCTCGGAGATTCTCGCGGCCGCTCTCGAGGAATTTAAGAAGAAGCAGGTGCAGGACGCCTACTCGGTGCGCTGTGCGCCGCAGGTGGCTGGCGGTTTCCGCGATACCGTGGCGCACACAGCAACGGTTGCGGAGCGCGAGCTGGCCGCGGCCGTCGACAACCCGGTGGTGGCCAAGGACGGGCGCGTGGTCTCCAACGGCAACTTCCACGGCGCGCCGGTGGCCTATGCGCTGGACTTCCTGGCCATCGTCGTGGCTGACCTGGCCTCCATCTCTGAGCGCCGCACCGATCGCTTCCTCGATGTTGCTCGCAGCCGCGGCCTCAACGCCTTCCTGGCCGATGACCCGGGTGTGGACTCCGGCCACATGATCGCGCAGTATGCGCAGGCGGGCATCGTCTCTGAGCTCAAGCGCTTGGCCAACCCGTCTTCGGCGGATTCCATTCCGTCGTCGGCCATGCAGGAAGACCATGTGTCCATGGGCTGGTCGGGTGCTCGCAAGCTCCGCAAGGCTGTCGACGGTCTGCAGCGCGTCCTCGCCATCGAAATCCTTACCGCCGCCCGCGCCATCGATATGCGCGAGGGCCAGCCGGCCAAGGGTACCGGCGCGGTCATCGATGCCCTGCGCCAGACCGTCCAAGGCCCGGGCACCGACCGCTACCTCTCTCCGGAGATCGAGGAGACCGTGCGCCTGGTCAAGGAGGGTGCGCTGGTGGCTGCGGTAGAGGGGGCCGTCGGCACGCTGCGCTAAACACCTCCCGCCCCATGGCATGTGCCATGGGGCCTTCTCTTGCCGTCTTATTTCCAAAAATGCAGACCTGGAAGTGCAGACCTGCTGGTCGTCGCAAAGCACTGCCTTGCGCTGGACGACGCCCACCTGCATGAATGCACTTCCAGGTCTGCACTTTTAGGCTGGGCACCGGATTACAGGTAGTGCGGCGGAGGTGAAGAACGGAAGCCTATCTGTGGCGAGGCACACAAAGCTGGGTTATGAGTAGTGCATGAACAATGAACAACTCTTTAGCTTTTTAGACCAGCACCTTATCGACCTTCGGAAGCTGCCCAATGATGATCCCCGGTGGAAGAAGGTGCATGCCGGCAAGGTGGCCAAACTGGCGTGGTGCTTCGTGCTGCCGATGGTGCATTGGCACGAACTCAAGCCGTGGCAGAAGGAGACCGCGAAGGCGTACGTGCTCGGGTTGACCTTGCCCAAGGCGACATTAGTGGGAAAGTCCGCCGCCCTTATTCATGGAATTCCGCTGGTTGTGCCGCCGACCGAATGGGAGGCGACGTTGCCTTCGAACTCGGTACCTCCACGATCTAAAGCCACTGTCCGTTATCGCCGCATGGATTTGCGCGGTAAAGAGACGGTGGTTCACGGGATTCGCGTGTCAACCCTGGAGCGCACGGCCATTGATATTGCGCGGTTCTATGGATTTGAGGAGGGGCTCGTTGCCGTCGATGCCGTGCGGGCGCGCAATGTAGGTCAGTTCGGGATTAACGAAACGCTCGGCGCTATGGGGAGAGTTAAGGGTGTTGCCGCCGCGCGGCGGGCGGTTGCTGAAAGCGTCAATTGCGCGGAGTCACCGTGGGAATCCTATGCCCGTGCCTTGATTCTTGCGGCGGACTACCCGGAGCTGCGCTGGGTCAAGGCGCAGTATGTGATTGAGAACTATCGAGCGGATCTGGTCATTAATGGGTGGCTCGTGATTGAGATTGACGGAAACGTCAAGTACCGCTTCGAGGCCGAAGAGGTAATTCGCGCGGAGCATCGGCGCCAGCAAGCCATCCTCAACAAGGGCTACATCGTCTTGAGGTTTAGCCCAGAACAGTTGAGTTCGCGGCCTGACTATTTCCAGGAGACGGTGGGCAAACACCTGGCACGCGGCCCGCGCTTGTAAAAGTGCAGACCTGGAAGTGCAGACCTGCTGGTCGTCGCAAAGCACTGCCTTGGCGCTGGACGACGCCCACCTGCGTGAATGCACTTCCAGGTCTGCACTTTTGGGTTGGGCTCTGGATTGCAGGCAGCGCGGCGCTGAATTGCCTGTCAGACGACAGTCTCGCATCTGAGACAGGCAGGCCAAAAGAGCCCTAGAAGTTGGTGCTGCGTCACAGTAGCTTCTGATGTGTGACGCTGACCAAGCCCCACAAGGGACAGCCCCGGGAAACCGGCCTTGGGGGTTTGGAAGGGCGTCGAAAAGCACGAGCGAAAGGAAGTCATGTCTGAACCCCGCGAAGTACGCGCCCCGCGCGGAACCGAACTGAACGCCAAGTCTTGGCAGACCGAAGCCCCGCTGCGCATGCTCATGAACAACCTCGACCCCGAGGTTGCTGAGCGCCCCGAGGACCTCGTAGTCTACGGCGGCACCGGCCGTGCAGCCCGCAGCTGGGAGGCCTTCGACGCCATCGTGGAGTCGCTGAAGGACCTCGAATCCGACGAGACCCTGCTGGTGCAGTCCGGCAAGCCGGTCGGCGTTTGGAAGACCAACGAGTGGGCACCGCGCGTGCTCATTGCCAACTCCAACTTGGTCGGCGACTGGGCTAACTGGGAGCACTTCCGCAAGCTCGAGGACGAGGGCCTGATGATGTACGGCCAGATGACGGCCGGTTCCTGGATTTACATCGCTACCCAGGGCATCCTGCAGGGTACTTTTGAGACCTTCGCGGCCGTGGCCAAGAAGCGCTTCAACGGCACGCTCGCCGGCACCTTCACCCTGACCGGTGGCTGCGGCGGTATGGGCGGCGCGCAGCCGCTGTCCGTGACCTTGAACGGCGGCGCCTGCCTCATCGTCGATGTTGACGAGACCCGCCTGAAGCGCCGCCAGTCCAAGCGCTACCTCGATGAGGTCGTCACCGACCTGGATGAGGCACTCAAGCTGGTGCTCGACGCCAAGGAGAACAAGAAGCCGCTGTCCGTCGGCCTGGTGGGCAACGCCGCCGAGGTCTTCCCGGAGGTGCTGCGCCGCCAGCGCGCGGGCGAGTTCACCGTGGATATCGTTACGGACCAGACCTCCGCGCACGACCCGCTGAGCTACCTGCCCACCGAAATCACCGTCGAGGATTGGTACAACGAGGCCAAGGCAGATCCGACCACCTTCACCAAGAAGGCCCGCGAGGCCATGGCCGCCCAGGTCCAGGCCATGGTGGAATTCCAGGACGAGGGCGCCGAGGTCTTCGACTACGGCAACTCCATCCGCGACGAGGCCCGCAAGGCCGGCTACCAGCGCGCCTTCGAGTTCCCGGGCTTCGTTCCGGCCTACATCCGCCCGCTCTTCTGTGAGGGTCTCGGCCCCTTCCGCTGGGCAGCGCTCTCCGGCGATCCGGAGGACATCAAGGTCACCGACCAAGCACTTAAGGAGCTCTTCCCGGACAACGAGCACCTGCACAACTGGCTCGATGCCGCCGAGGAGTACGTGGAGTTCGAGGGCCTGCCGGCACGTATTTGCTGGCTGGGCTACAACGAGCGCCACAAGGCTGGCCTGCTCTTCAATGACCTGGTCAAGGAAGGCAAGATCAAGGCTCCGATCGTCATCGGCCGCGACCACCTCGATTCCGGTTCCGTGGCCTCCCCGTACCGCGAGACCGAGGCCATGCTCGACGGCACCGACGCCGTGGCTGACTGGCCGCTGCTCAACGCAATGACCGCTGTCTCCTCCGGTGCCACCTGGGTATCCATCCACCACGGCGGCGGCGTGGGCATGGGTCGCTCCATCCACGCGGGCCAGGTCACCGTCGCCGATGGCACCGAGCTGGCCGCCGCCAAGCTGCGCGCGGTGCTGACCAACGACCCGGGCATGGGTGTTATCCGCCACGTGGATTCCGGTTACACTCGCGCCAAGGAAGTCGCCGACGAGCGCGGTGTGCGTATCCCGATGGAATTCAAGGCCCGCGACTAGACAAGAGAGGAAAAGAAGATCATGTCCACCCTGTTTACTGGAATCTCAGAGCTGCGCACGGTGTCGGAGGCAGGCACGCTTGCCGACGCCGCACTCATCGCCAACACCGACGGCACCATCGCCTGGATCGGCCCAGCCTCCGAGGCCCCGGCCGCGGACGAGAAGGTCGACCTGGGCGGGCGCGCAGTTCTGCCGGGCTGGGTGGATTCCCATACCCACATGATCTTCGATGGCGACCGCTCCGCCGAGTTTGAGGCCCGCATGGCGGGCGAGTCCTACCAGGCCGGCGGCATCGCCGTGACGATGGACGCGACCCGCTCGGCGGGGGAGGAGCGCCTGGAAAAACTCCTGGTGGAACGCATCGCCGCTGCCCGCCGGGGTGGAACGACCACCTTGGAGACGAAGACCGGTTACGGTCTCAATACCGAATCCGAGGTGGAGGCCGCTCGCGTGGCGGCCCGCCACGTCGATGACGTGACCTTCCTCGGCGCGCACCTCGTGCCGCCGGGAGCAGAGGCCGAAACCTACCTCGACGAGGTTGTGGGCCCGATGCTCGACGGCGTGGCGGAGCACGTGCAGTGGATTGACGTCTTCTGCGAGCGTGGTGCCTTCGACGAGAAGCAATCGCGCCGCGTGCTCGAGGCTGGCAAGGCCCGCGGATTGGGTGTGCGCGTGCACGGCAACCAGCTTGGCGAGGGGCCCGGCGTAGCACTCGCGGTGGAGTTGGGCGCGGCCTCCGTGGACCACGTCAACTACCTCAGCGATGCGGACGTCGAAGCGCTGGCCTCCTCCGATACGGTGGCCACCCTGCTGCCGGCGTGCGACCTGTCCACGCGGGAACCGCTGGCACCGGGCCGCAAGCTTATTGATGCCGGCGCGACCGTCGCCATCGCCTCCAACCTCAACCCGGGAACCTCGTACACCTCCGCAATGAACTTCTGCATCACGACGGCCGTGCTCCAGCAGCACCTCACCCTCGATGAGGCCATTGCTGCTGGCACTCTGGGCGGTGCCACCGCGCTGCGCCGCCAGGATGTCGGTGAGGGCAAAGACGCGAAGGGCCGCCCGGCTAAGGGCTCGCTGGTGGTCGGTGCAGCCGCGGACCTGCATGTCCTCGATGCTCCGAGCGCTATCCACCTTGCTTACCGCCCGGGCATGCCGATGACGTTCAAGACCTTCGTCGGCGGCCGCGAGGTCTAGAAAGCAAAGTCTCGCACTCTAGAGTGTAAAACTTTGCAGTCTGAGGTATTCTGCAGGCATGATGTGGACAGTAGAGCAGCTCGAGGACTACCTCGAGCACTGTCGCCTCTTGCAGTCGGATACGACGACCGTGGAGGTGAAATCGGGACGCGGCGGAATGCCGCAGTCCCTGGGGGCTACTCTGTGTGCCTTCGCCAACATGCCGCGTGGCGGCACCGTCATCATTGGAGTGGCGGAGCCCGGCTTTGCGGTGCACGGCGTGGACGATCCTGGCGCTATCGAAAGCGCCCTGGCGGATCAGGCACGCACCCTCGTGGAACCCGCGCCTTACATTGAGACCCAGACCCTCCAAATCGAAGGGCGTGCTGTGGTGCTCGGCCACATCGAAGGCGTGCTGCCGCACCAGCGGCCGGCGCTCTATCGGGGGCGGCCCTACCTGCGCATGGCGGACGGTGACTATGTCATGAGCTCCAATGACCTCCGCATGATCGAGGTGGATAAACTACACGCGCGCGAGGCCATTGCCTATGACTCAGAACCCGTTCCTGGGTCAAGCCTAGAAGTTTGTGATGATTCGGCGCTCAAGGAAGCAGTGGCGGAGCTGCGCAACGCCACCCCTCGTTTGCGGGGTGCGAGCGATGCCGAGTTACTGGAGCTATTCCGCGTGGTCGATTCCCGAGGACAACTGAGTGTGGCCGGTTTGTACGCTCTGGGGCGCTTTCCGCAGGGATTCTTTCCCGACCTGCATATTTCTGCGGCCGTGCAATACCCGGCGGGGGAGGAAGGACCACGCACCCGGAACCTGGAAGAGTTTTATGGGCCCGTCCCGGATCTGGTGGATGCGGCCGTGGCGTGGGTGCGCCGGAATATCGATACCGACTTGGTCTATGGCACGGATGGACATCTGCGCGAGGTTCCCGAGCTTCCCCTCGAGGCGGTCCGCGAGGTCATAGCTAATGCCGTGGTCCACCGAGACCTCGGGCCGGAAAGCTTAGGTGCCGGGAAGTTCGTCACCATTCGGCTGACTCGCCAGGCACTGATCGTGACTAGCCCGGGTGGGCTACGCGGCATCTCCGTGGAAGAACTCAAGGGAAGGGTACTGTCACCCGTCGCTGTAAACCCGCGCCTGTATGCACTGAGCACGAAATTGCGTCTAGAGGATGGCGAGCGCGTCATCGAGGGCCAGGGCGGAGGCATGAAGGTCGTCTTTTCGTCCCTTCGCAAAGCCGGCTTGCGCCCGCCGACCCTCATCGACACTGGTGTTCGCTTCACCGTGATCCTCTGGAGAGCGGGGCGAGGCGATGACGAGCACGCCCCCGCGACTCGCAGCGCCTCTGCTTCCTTTCAGCCCGCGCTTGCCCCAGCACAGACAGCGAAGGAAGGCAGTGTGGTGGAAGACGGGCTCGTCGCCAAGCTCGGCGGAAACCCGGCACTTGTGCTTGCTGCACTACGCCGGAACGGCGAGCTCTCGCTCGTGGACATCGTGAACAGCACGCAGCTCACCCGCGGCCAGGTGCGTTACGCGTTGGGCAAGCTCATCGAGTCCGGGCACGTCACGATGCGCGGCAAACACGGTGACCGCGCCACGCGTTACGCTGCGAAGGAGTAGCCCGAGGCGGAAAAGGTCGGGTAATTCAGCGGTGAAATAGCTAATTGGGTGCCGGTGCCGTACTCTGGTCTGAGCAATGAGCATTACCGATAACGCCACCGGCGGCGTAAACGAGCCGGAAGAATTCAATAAGTCGGAATCTCAGGAAAACTCGCAAGGTGGCGAAGCTCTGGACGCTTCGCAGGTATCCAACCAGGACACCGGGGCTGCGAATAACCCTGAGGACACCGGCGCTGAAGAAACTTCAGCCAACGACAACTCCCAGGGTTTTGCACACCTCGGCCTTCCCGATGACGTTCAGGAAGCCGTGTCCAAGGTGGGCTTTACCAAGCCATCCCCAATTCAGGAAGAAACCATCCCGATCCTCATGGAGGGCCGCGACGTCGTCGGTCTGGCCCAGACGGGTACGGGTAAGACCGCGGCCTTCGCGCTGCCGGTTCTCTCCCAGATCGATACCGAGGCCCGCTACCCGCAGGCTCTGGTCCTCGCGCCCACGCGCGAGCTGGCCCTCCAGGTAGCGGACTCCTTCCAGTCCTTCGCCGACCACTTGGGTCGCATCGAAGTTCTGCCCATCTACGGCGGCCAGGCTTATGGCATCCAGCTCTCCGGGCTGCGCCGTGGCGCCCAGATCATTGTGGGCACCCCGGGCCGCGTCATCGACCACCTGGAGAAGGGCTCCCTGGATATCTCGCAGCTGCGCTTCCTCGTCCTCGATGAGGCGGACGAGATGCTCAACATGGGCTTCCAGGAAGACGTCGAGCGCATTCTTGAGGACACCCCGGAAGACAAGCAGGTCGCACTCTTCTCGGCCACCATGCCGAACTCGATTCGCCGCCTGTCTAAGCAGTACCTCAACGACCCTGCCGAGATCACGGTGAAGTCGGAGCGCCGTACGAATGACAACATCACGCAGCGCTTCCTGCTGACCCCGCACCGCCACAAGATGGATGCCTTCACCCGCATCCTCGAGGTCATTGACTACGACGCCATCATCGTCTTCTGCCGCACCAAGCACGCGACCGAAGACGTGGCCGATAGCCTCAAGGAGGCCGGCTACAACGCTGCCGCCATCAATGGCGATATTGCCCAGCAGCAGCGTGAGCGCACCGTCGATCAGCTTAAGGATGGCCGCCTCGACATTTTGGTGGCTACCGACGTGGCGGCCCGCGGTCTCGACGTGGACCGCATTACCCACGTGGTCAACTACGACATCCCGAATGACACCGAGTCCTACGTGCACCGCATTGGCCGTACCGGCCGTGCTGGCCGCACTGGTGAGGCCATCCTGTTTGTCACCCCGCGTGAGCGTCGCATGCTGCGCTCCATCGAGCGCGTGACCAACGCCCGCTTGGAGGAGATGGATCTTCCGACCGCGGATGAGGTCAACGCTAAGCGTAAGGAGAAGTTCTTCGCTTCCATCGGCGCTTCGCAGGAGGACAAGCAGTTCGAATTCTTCCGCGACATGGTGCGCGAGTACTCCGCAGCGGAGAATGTGGCGATGGATGATATCGCCGCGGCCTTGGCCGTGCAGCTGCAGGGCGGGACGGACTTCCTGCTCAAGGAGCGCCCGGTGACTAAGAAGGACCGTCGCGAGCGCGATCGCTTCGAGCGCGACGGCCGCGGGCGTGACCGTGATCGTGGTCGTGACCGCGGTGGCCGCGACCGTGACCGCGGCCCGCGCCGCCCGGATGGGGACTTTGAGACGTACCGGCTGGACGTCGGCAAGCGCCAGAACGTGCGCCCGGGTGCGATCGTGGGTGCGCTGGCCAACGAAGGTGGCCTGACTTCCAAGGACTTCGGACGTATCACCATCGCGGTGGGGCACACCTTGGTGGACCTGCCGAAGAACCTAGACCCGGCAGTGCTGGACCGTCTGAAGGACACCCGCATTTCCGGACAGCTCATCAAGATTCAGAAGGATACCGGCCGCCCGCCGCGCCGGAACTACGATGACGACCGTGGCCGCGGCGGCTACGGTGGACGCGGACGCGGTGAACGCGGCGGATACCGCGACCGTGACCGCGGTGGACGTGGCCGCGACCGTGGTGGGCGCCGCGGGGGCTGGCGCGACTAGGCTCCGCTAGGCGCCGCAGCGGCCCTAACGCTGCACGAGAAAACCTCCCAAACTCTCACTGAGAGCTTGGGAGGTTTTATCTGTTGAGGCCTAAACCGAAGAGTTTAGACGTACATCAGGATGGCGCAGACAACCCACAGCAGGTTGAAGATACCGGAGAACATCGCTAGCTGCTTCTTCAGCTTGGCCACATCGGCGCTGCCCGGGCTAGCAATCGCGGCCATGGCCTGGTTCTGCTTCGGGATAACCACGACGAGCAGAATGACCCAGGCGATGACGGAGAGCAGAAGGGCAATGTGGAACTGGACCTGAGATTTGTAGGCAGCCAGGTCAGTAAGGAAAACAGCCAGGCCGATGACCGGAACGATGGCGGAAATGTAGCCATAGGTCGAGGTGATCTTGTTGAGGATGCCGGCGGCACCAGCGGCCGAAGCATCACCGGAAGCGGCCTTTTCCACCTGGCCGGGGAAGGCGGAGGTGGAGATACACACGGTACCGACCAACAAGATGGCAGCGAAGGCGTGAAGGAAGATGAGCAAGCTTGTCATGGGGAGTGCGCTTTACCTTTCTATACGGGGCTTATCCCAGCGAAAGTCTAACGGTGCTGGGATATGAAATCGAATCGACACTGGTGGCGCATGACTGCATAGTCGCGGGCAGGCAGTGGGAGTTGGTATTTGCGCGCCACTGCGGCAAGGCGCAGCGAATAGTCGCAGCGGTCGGCGGGCGGGAGCCAGTCCGCCGGCAGGGAATCGGACTTGGCTTGGTTCAAGTTGCGGGCAGTGGCAACAAGGTTGAGCGGATCGTTGGCGAAGGCCATCTTCTTTTCCCGCGGCCACGTTGATGCGCCGAGATCCCAGGCTGCTGAGAGCGGAAAGACGTGGTCGACTTCGACGCGCTCCGGCGCGGGTGCGCGGGCATAAGGATCGTAGAGGGTGCCGTCGATGGTCTGCGCTGCTTTGACGTTATCGCGGGTGCCCGGCGCCCAGCCGCCGAAGTCATCGCGGTTGTAGCCAGGGGCCTCCACGCGCGCAGGCACGGTAGCCACACCCAGGTCCGGGCCGGGAAGGAGATGGTAGCCGCCGTAGGCCACCGTGGCTATGGAGAGGAAGCCGATATAGGCCGCGCGCAGGTTCATGCAGTTTTAGACTGTGCGCAGCGTGGAGGGGTTCCTGAAGGGCTCGGAGGGGAGCCGCCAAGCACGCAATGAGGTGGGGTGCGATGTCAACAAAACTTGACAAAATAAGAATAGTTTTAATAATTAGCTTGGTAATAGATTAAGAATGTCAAAATTACTGATCCCGCTATCACTGCTAAAGGAAAGGAAACGCAGTGAAATCTTCGCTCTCCATTCTTGCTGCGGCATGTCTCGTTGTTGCAGCAAGCCCTCTTGCCTTTGCGCAGGACGTCGCGCCGGAACTGCCGGAATCTGCACTCGCTGAGGAAGCCCTCAAAGACCCCATAGCAATGGAGAGCCCCGACGAATCCGGTGACATTAAGGATGCCGCCGAAGGGTTAAAGAATTACTCCACAGCACCAGCACCTGGTAGTAACAGCCCGGTCGGTGATGAATACTCGGCCTTCTACCACGATGCTGTAGATCTGGAGTCATCCACCCCCGGCCAGCTTTTCCGTTCCGCGCCTGTTCGCAACCCGGCGAATACCCTCGGAATTACAAATATCGGCCCCTACAAGGCCCAGCGCATCCTGTATTCCTCTACCAACCGCACGGGAGAGAAAACGGCAGTCAGCGGCATTGTTATTGAGCCCAAAGCAGCATGGACGAAGCCGGGACCACGCCCGGTTGTAGCATTCGCCCCTGGTACCCAAGGTGTGGCAGACCGCTGTGCGCCGTCGCGCAAGATTGCTGAAGGCGTGGGGGATTATGAGCAGTTCTTCTTCGAGCAATACTTGAAGAAGGGATATGCGGTGGTGGTGACAGACTATGAAGGTCTTGGTACCCCAGGAATGCACACTTACATGGACCGAATCTCCCAGGGGCATGCAGTCTTGGATAGTGCGCGTGCGGCACAGCAGCTGAACGGCTGGGATATTAGTGGTGACAACCCCGTGTTCATTAACGGCTATTCGCAGGGAGGTGGGGCAGCGGCATCAGCAGCGGAACTCTATGATGACTACGCGCCTGAGCTTAACGTCAAGCTAGCAACGATTGGTGCTGCACCCGCGGATCTGACGTTGCTGCCGCCGGCTCTCGACGGCACGCTGTATTTCCTTTTTGAGTCCTATGCGTTGTTGGGCTTGAGTAACTCCTATGGCGAAGACCTGTACGCTCATCTCAATGAGAAGGGGGCTGCAATTCTCAAGCGCGCCACCAACACCTGCACCCTGGGGCTGGCTGGCTTTTCAGGAACCACCATTGAACAGATCAGCAATGAGGGCAACAGCGTTGACGAATTCATTGCTACTGCGCCCTTTGACCGAATTCTGGCGGACCAGCACATTGGTTACGATGCGCCGTCGATTCCGGTGGTGGTTACGCACGGCCGCGGCGATGATGTGATTCCTTTCTCCACCGCTGAGCAGCTGGTTGAGCAGTGGACTTCGCGTGGTGCAAACGTGACCTTCATACCGAATGATGCCCGCTCCCACGTGGCTGGTACCGTCCCGCATATTAAGGAATCCGTCAAGGCTATTGAGGCAGCGCTGTCTTAAAAGGAAGGTGTCTCGGGCACCTCAGTTCACAAGACAAACCCCTCGCCGGAGCTTAGTGATGAACTAGCTCGACGAGGGGTTTAAAAGTAGGAGGGGGGAGGGGCCGAAGGCTACTTCTGAACCTTCTCCGCGGCCTCCTCGAAGTCCAAGTCATCGTTTTCTTCAACGAGCTTGGCCAAGCGGGTAGCCTCCTCGAATTCCTGGATGACCTTCTCATCCGGAGCCTTGGTTGCAAGGGAAACACCGACGGATACGAGCAGAGCGGAGATGAAGCCCGGAACCAGCTCGTAGAGGGTATCGCCTAGCGGGCTCATGCCCCAGCCAATGGCCACGATCGCACCGGTGAGCATGCCGGCGATGGCACCGGTGGAGTTGAGGCGCTTCCAGTACAGCGACAGCAGCACCAGCGGGCCGAAGGCGGAGCCAAAGCCGGCCCAGGCGAAGCCGACCAGACCCAGAATCGAATCCGACGGGTTGATTGCCAGCACAGCGGCGACGATGGCGATGGCCACGACGGCAGTACGGGACAGGTTGATCAGGACGTTCTGGCTTGGCTTCTTCTTAGCGAAGATGAGGTAGAGGTCCTCAATCAGGGAGGTGGAGACAACCAGCATCTGGGAGGACATCGTGGACATGATGGCTGCCAGAACGGCGGTCAGAACCAGACCAGCAAAGAGCGGGTGGAACATGACCTGAGCCATGTCTAGGAAGATGGTCTCGTAGTTCTCCTGGTCGGTGATGGAGTGGTTGGTCTCAGTGAAGAAGACCGTGCCGGAGAGCGCGACGAAGATGGCTCCGATCAGGGAGATGCCCATCCAGCTCACACCGTAGAAGCGGCCTGCGCGGGCGTCGGAAGGCTTGCGCAGCGCCATGAAGCGCACGATGATGTGCGGCTGGCCAAAGTAGCCCAGGCCCCAGGCCAGGTTGCCGATGATGACGGCAGCGGATACACCGGAGAACAGGGAGAAGTAATTGGGGTTCTCAATCACGCCACCGGTGGCGTAGGGGTTCTCAGCGGCGAAGCTGAAGATATCGCCCGGGTTGTCCAAGGAGAAGAGCACCATGATCGGCACGATGATGAGGGAGGCGAACATGAGCAGGCCCTGGACGGTATCGGTGTAGGACACCGCGAGGAAGCCGCCGACGAAGGTGTAGAAGACCGTCACGGCAGCCACGACGAGCATGCCGACCATGTAGTCGCCGCCGAAGCTGGACTCGAAGTAACGGCCGCCGGCCACCATGCCGGAGGAGACGTAGAAGGTGAAGAAGAAGATAATGATGGCCGCCGCGATAATGCGCAGCAGGCGCGACTTATCGTGCAGACGGTTTTCAAAGAAGGAGGGCACGGTAATGGAGTTGCCGGCAATTTCGGAGTAGGAGCGCAGACGCGGCGCGACCCACTTCCAGTTGGCCCAAGCACCGATGAGGAGGCCGATGGCCATCCACAGCTCGGACATACCGGTCAGGAACAAAGCGCCCGGCAGGCCCATGAGCAGCCAGCCGGACATATCGGAGGCGCCGGCGGATAGGGCGGCTACGAACGGGTGAAGGCCGCGGCCGGCGAGAACGTAGTCGTCGTACTCATCCGTCTGCTTGTAGCTCCAGAAGCCGATGGCGGCCATGGCAAGCAGGTAGATGATCATCGCAACGACATACCAAGTGGAGTCTTGCACTGATCTCTCCTTGAGATTGAGATTTATAAATAGGACCTACTCACGCTAACGAGGCGATTCCTCTGACCCAACTGAGAATTGGCTGCGTGACCAGTATTTGGTTACCTTGGTCACAGCTTATTGTACGGTCTTACTGGTGTTACGTCGTTATGTAACGAGACTATAACGATTGTCTATTTAGGCAGGATTCGGGAACTTTCTGCGACCCCGTCCCCCAAAAGGTGTGCTGCTAAACTGGCCCCTATGGCTTCTTACCTGCTGCATGGCCTCTGGCTGCCCGTCTCCGGCCTGAGTCTATGGATCGAACAGGTCGAAGGGCACAAGATCATCATGCCCTCAGCAGTGCCAGAGGGAACCTTCCCGGATGCGGTCGATAACATCCTGAGTAAGAAGACCTTCCGCAACCGAGCACGAGTGTCCCTGCGCACTCCAAAGGGCAAAGATGTCTCCCTCATGGTGCCCATGGCCATGTTCGCCCCGGATGAAGCGGTGGAGACCTTGGCCAAGCTGGAATACCTCGACACCGATAGCCAAGCGGCCACCCCGGAGCAGCGCGCGACCATCGCGCCAGATCTCCTGTGGCTCATCCGCGCCTACCGCGGCCTCTACCGTTTCGTCCGGGCCGGCCGCGTGACCATCCGCCTGTCCTACCAAGCCGGCGAGTGGTACCCGATGTGGCAACTGGCTTCGGGCTTGGGGGAGCGCAGCTGGCTGGCAGAGATGCTGGCCTCCGCGCCCGGCATCCTCTCCATTAATAACCGGGCTCTCTCTGATGATTTGGCGGATGAGCTCACACACTGGATTGCCTATACTCAGCTGCGCCCGCAGATCGATGCCCCACGCGCCGCGCCGTGGCATGACTTCGCCCAGGCGCTGTTGAGAACTTCGCCTGTGAAGAAGGGGCGCGCGCAGTTGCTGCGCGGTCTCAACGAGTGGAAAGACTCCATTACCTCTGTAGATCTTCAACTGGTCTTCCTCGTGGAGGAGCCGCCAAATGATAATGTCTCCGTCGAGGATGCAGCGTGGCCCATTCGCCTGCTGGTGCGCTCCGGCACGGATTCGCCGCTGCCGGTGCGGCAGGAGCAGTTGGATCGGGGGAGCGTCGAGAAGCTGCGCGAAGCCCGCCGCCATGCCTTCGACGTGGCACCGCGGCTGAAGTACAACTCCGCCCCGGCGAGCCGGAATGCGGGTGACTGGGACGTCTACCTGACCACGGAGCAGCTCGTGGATTTTGTCACCCACGACGCCGCCGCCCTGCGTAAAGCCGGCTTTACCGTGCTGCTGCCCAAGTCCTGGTCCCACATGGAGACCAAGGCCAAGCTGGAAACCACGGAGGTGCGCGATCCAGCCGATGCCGCCACCAAGGCACACATCGGCATGGAGAAGTTGTTCAGCTATGACTGGAAGCTCTCGGTGGGGGACACGCAGCTTACCGACGCCGAAATGCACGAGCTCATCTCCTCCAAGTCTGGTCTCATTCGCCTGCGCGGCGAGTGGGTCATGGCGGATACCCAGGCCTTGAACAAGATCTCGCAGTACATGCGCGAGTTGGCGGATACAGCCCGCAAGCGCGCCCTGAAGGAGCTGGAGCAACTCGCCGCGACTGCGGAGATGGCCCGTCAGCTGGAACAACCCGGCTGGGAAGAGCTCGTGGCCGAGGTGGAGCGCCGTCGCAAGGAATTCAATGAGGGCGAGCAGGAAGAAGCGGTCACGCTGGCGGATCTGCGCGAGATGGCCTTGAAGTCGATGGCGGAGGACCCCGTTGCCTTCACTGGCTCCGAGTGGCACACGTCGCTGCTCGGCGGGCTGGATAGTACCGCGCCCGACCGCGTGGAGATCCCCGATACGGTCCATGCCGAGCTGCGCGAGTACCAGCGCCGGGGTGTGGACTGGCTGTATTGGATGTCCCGCAACAACATCGGCGCGGTGCTGGCGGATGACATGGGTTTGGGCAAGACCCTGCAGCTGCTTTCCCTGCTGGCGGTAGAAAAGAACGCCCATGAGTCAGCTGAGGAAGCGGAGGCGTGGAAGCCCACCCTAGTGGTTGCCCCGACCTCCGTGGTGGGCAACTGGGCTAGGGAAGCCAAGCGCTTCGTGCCGGACTTTAAGGTCATGGTGCAACATGGCACCGGGCGCCTAAAGGGCGAGGAGCTGGTCACGGCGGCGCAGAACGCCGATATCGTCATCACCTCCTATGGCACGGTCAGCCGTGACTTCCTGACCTTGAGCAAGGTGGAGTGGGACCGCGTGGTCCTCGATGAGGCCCAAGCGATCAAGAACGCCTCCACGCGCTCCTCCAAGGCCGTGCGCGCCATCCCCTCGCGGCACCGCGTGGCGCTGACCGGCACGCCGATTGAGAACCGGCTGTCGGAAATGCGCTCCATCCTGGACTACTGCAACCCCGGGATCCTGGGCTCAGCTTCCTTCTTCCGCAACCACTTTGCCAAGGCCATCGAGCGCGAAGGAAGCGATGTCATGGCGGAGCGCCTGCGCCTGCTCACCGGCCCGTTCATCTTGCGCCGCCTCAAAACGGATCCGAATATCATCGATGACCTGCCGGAGAAGTCCGAGCAGATTATCACCGTGCGCATGACCGATGAGCAGGCAGCCCTCTATAAGGCTCTGGTCAATGACGTGGAGCAGGCCTTGGCAAAGAAGAAGGAGGGGATCTCGCGCCGCGGCCTCATCTTGGCATCGCTGACCCGCATCAAGCAGATTTGCAACCACCCAGCGCACTTCTTGGCCGATGGCAGCGCTGTCACCATTAAGGGCAAGCACCGCTCCGGCAAGGTGGAAGAACTCATGCGGATCATCGACCAGGCCATCGAATCCTCGGAGCGCGTGCTGGTCTTTACCCAGTACAAGGCCTTCGGTGACGTCCTCCAGCCCTACCTGTCTGAGCAGCTGGGCTGCGAGATTCCCTTCCTCCACGGCGGTGTGAGCAAGAACCGGCGCGACCAGATGGTTGAAGAATTCCAGGCCGATGATGGCGCACCCGTCATGCTGCTCTCGCTCAAGGCAGGCGGTACCGGGCTGAACCTCACGGCGGCGTCGATTGTCGTGCACATGGACCGCTGGTGGAATCCGGCGGTGGAGAATCAGGCCACGGACCGTGCCTTCCGCATTGGCCAGCAGCGCAACGTGCAGGTGTACAAGATGATTACCGCCGGTACCTTGGAGGAATCCATCCAAGACATCCTCGACGGCAAGACGCAGCTGGCCGGGGCCGTCGTGGGCGAAGGCGAGGGCTGGCTCACCGAACTGAGCCCCGAGCAGCTGGCGGATCTCATGAGCTACAGGGAACAGGAGAAGTAAATGGCACCGAAGAGTCCTGAGGACAACAACGTCATCTACGCCAACTTCGGCACCCGCAAGCGCGTGAGCACGCCGGAGGAGGTCAACCGCGTCGACCGCGTGCGCACCATGCAGCCGGCGGCCACGCGCCTGCTCAACTTTGTCAACCAGCAAACGGATTCCGGCCGCATTCGCCGCGGGCGCCAATACGCCACGGAGGGCCACGTCGTGGGCCTCGATGTGCGCAATGGCGCGGTGCACGGAAAGGTCGCGGGCTCCCAGAACGAGCCTTTCGCGGTGCTCATCCAGGTGCCCTACCGCAACAACGAGGACATCGGGCGGCTGTCGGAGATGTTCGCGCGCACGCCCAACTCCGTGGCGAAGGCCCGGGAAGGCATGCTTGCCGACGCCTCCCTCGACATCCTCATCGCCGAGTACCCCGACGACCTCCGCTTTTCCTGTACCTGCCCCGACCCAGAGTACGTGTGCAAGCACGTCGTGGCGGTGGCAGACCGCCTCGCGGCCCGGATGGATGCCGATCCTTCCGTGATTTTTGCCCTGCGCGGACTCGACTTCGCGCGGCTCGAGCAAGCGGTCATGGAGCAGGCCAAGGCGGCCTCGGAGGACTCGTTTTCCGCTTCTGCGGCCGCTGAAATCTCGGCCGAGGAACGCAATGCTTTGTTCTGGGAGGGGCGCGAGCTGCCGCCGTTGCCGGAGCCCAAGACCGCTCCTGCGGTGGATGATTCCGACCCGGAACTGTTGCGCAAGGCCATGCGCTCCGTCAGCCATACGAACATAGATTTGCTTCGGGCGGTCTCCGATGTCGAGGACCTTTACTATCATCTGACGCACTAGACATTGCCACCTTAAGGGGAGGGGCTCACACGCCCAGCCCTGGACCACGTTGTAGGGAGTTTGCATGGCCGCGGTCACGTTCATCCACACCTCCGATTTTCAGCTGGGCATGACCCGCTGGTTTTTAAGTCCCGCGGCGCAATCGCGTTTTGATGATGACCGCGAGGCGGCGGTGTTGCGCCTGGGGGAGCTGGCCACCAAGACGGGTGCCGAATTCATCGTTGTGGCCGGTGACGTGTTTGAACACAACTCCTTGAGCAAGTCCACGCTGCTGCGGGCGAAGGATATGTTCAAGCGCCTGCCGGTTCCGGTCTACCTGCTGCCCGGCAACCATGACCCTCTTGTGGCGGATTCCATCTTCTTCAACTCCTTTGCGGATAACGTGCACGTGATTGCTGATTCGGAGCCGATTGCGGTGCGCCCGGGCGTGGAGATCGTCGGTGCTCCTTACCTGTCCAAGCGGGCCAACTATGACCTCGTGCGCCGCGCGCTGGAGCCGCTGCCGCCTGCCGAGGAGGGTGCGGTTCGCATCGCGGTGGGCCACGGCCAGGTGGAATCC
This sequence comes from Corynebacterium sp. HMSC074A09, assembly GCF_001811545.1. Lineage (NCBI taxonomy): Bacteria > Bacillati > Actinomycetota > Actinomycetes > Mycobacteriales > Corynebacteriaceae > Corynebacterium > Corynebacterium sp. HMSC074A09. The sequence goes on from NZ_KV805153.1 coordinate 39,307, forward strand.
CGCGCGGGCGAAGGCGAGGACTCGGATGCGGATACGATCGACCTCGCCTTCGTGGAGGAGTGTCTGGATAAGGGGGTTATCGATTACTTGGCGCTGGGGGATACGCACTCCACTGAATCCTTGGGCCGTTCCGGCAAAGTGTGGTTCTCGGGCAGCCCAGAGACCACCGCTTTCGACGATAGGGAGCGCGATTCGGGCAACGCCTTGGTGGTGACCGTTGAGGGGGATCGGGTGGACGTCGTCAAGCACCGCGTTGGCCGTTGGGACTTCCGGGCGATTGATGCGGACATCGACTCCATGGAGGATGTCGAGGGCTTCCTGGAACAGCTGGACGCGGTGCCGGAGAAGATTCGCACCGCAGTCAAGTACAGCCTGCGCGGCACCGTGGGTTTGAGCGCGCAGGCCCGTCTGGAGCAAGGCCTGGCGGAGATGGAGGAGGTTTTTGCCTCCCTCAAGCCGCGCGAGAGAACCATGGACCTGCATCTGGCGCCCTCGGAAGAAGAGCTCAGCGAACTGAGCTTGAGTGGTTATGCCGCCAATGCGCTAGCGGAGCTGCTCAAGGACTTGGACAACCCCACCGCCCGCGACGCTGCCAACCTGCTGTTCCGCCTCAGCGCGAAGGGAGCCTAAACCATGATGCAGCTGCATTCTGTTGAACTGAACAACGTCCGGGGCGTGGAGCACCTGGAGGTCAAGGACCTGCCGGAGACCGGGGTGGTGGTCATCGGTGGGCCGAACGAGGCCGGAAAGTCCACGCTGGTGGAGGCCATCGATTTCGTACTCACGGAAAAGCACACGGCTAATTCCAAGCCGGTGAGGGCGCTGCAGCCTGCCGGCCGCGATGTGGGGCCTGAGGTCACGCTGGAGGCGACCGTGGGGCCTTACCGCTTCCGCATTCGCAAGCGGTGGGTGAAGAAACGCACGTCGGAGCTGCACGTTTTCTCCCCGCGCCCGGGCCAGTGGACCGGAGCCGAGGCGGATGGGGAGCTGGATCGAATCCTCAGTGAGCACGTGGACCGCGCGCTTCTCGACGCCCTCTTCGTCCGCCAGGACGACAACCACCAAGGCATCGCCGCGGTGGGCATTCCTTCCCTGACCGCGGCGCTGGAGGAGCAGACCGGAGCGAGTGCCGCGGCGGAAGACTCCGAGCTGCTCACGCGCATCGAGGCGGAGTACAAGGAGTACTTCACCGCGAAGACAGACAAGCCGGCAGGAGACTATAAGGCTGCCATTGCCGCGTTGGCAGATGCTGAGGAGAAGCACGCTGCCGCCGAGGCAGCGCTGCGCGAGCTCGACGGTGTGGTGGAGCGCTATGAGGCTGCCGAGCTGAAGAAGAAGGAGGCTGAAGCCGCTCTGCCGGCGGCCGCGGAAGAATGCGAGCGCCGTGACGGTGAGCTGGTCGCCGCACGGGCTGCCCAGGAGAAGGTCACCGCGCAGGAGGCTGCAGTGACTCGGGCGGCGGAGGCCGTGACGCGCGCGGAGGGGGAAGCGGAGCGCCGTAAAGCTGTGGTTGCTGAGCATGCCGCAGCCGTAGAGTTAGCAGAGCGCGCCGCTGCCGCGGTTGTGGAAGCCCGGGAGCGGGCCGAGGAAGAAGCCGCCGCCCGCACGAAACTAGAAGAAGAGCGCGCCGAGGTCCACAAGCGCTACGAGGCCGTGCGCGAGGAACGCCAGCGCGCCCGCCGCGCGCAGCAGCGTGCTGAACGTGAGGCCCTGGGCACCCGACTCGAAACACTGAACAAGCTGGAAGAGACTTTGGCGGCCCGCCGCCGTGAGCTGGCGGCGACTCCCGACGTACCGAACCTTCAGGCCTTGGAGGACGCGGCTCGCGAGGTTACTGTCCAAGAGCGCCTGCGGGCGGCCGCGGCGTCCAAGCTCTACTTTTCCGGCAAGGGCTCCTTTGTCGTCGATGGCGAGGAACGTGCGCTGGAGAACGGTCAAGAACTGGCAGTCGAACTGCGCGAGGGCACCACGCTGAAGGTCGGTGACATCACCGCCCGCTACGCAGCCGGTGCGGGCGATAGCGGTGAGGAAGGCGTGGAGAAGGCCCGCGTGGAGCTCGTACGCCTGCTGGAGGATGCCGGGTGCGAGGATGTCGAGGCTGCCCGTGCCACCCACGAAAAACAAGCGGAGCTGGCCTCCGCCGCGGATACTGCTGCCCGCGAGCTTCATGCTGTGCTGGGCGGGGAGGACCTCGGTGAGCTGCGTGCGCGCTTTGAGGCGGGCGCGGCCGATGCTGAGGACGCCGAGGAGGCCGGCGGGACTACTGAGGACGACGCAAAGCCGCGGGAGCTCGACGTAGTGGAGCGTGAGGAAGAAGAGCTGCGCAGGAAGCTGGATGAGCTCGACCGCGCCCTAGCGCCCTACCGCGAGAACAAGGCCGGCGCGGCACTGGAGGTGGCCATGGTCCGTGCTGAGGACGCCACCGCGCAGCGCGATGCCAAGGCCGCGGTAGTGGAGTCGGCGCGTGCCCAGCTTGCTGATGAAGGCGTGACCGCCGCTATCGAAGCAGCACGGACCGCGTACGCTACTGAGAAGAAAGCGCTGGAGGAGATGTCCGCCGTTGATGTCGACACCGCGGAGCAGTTGGCGCGGGGAGCGCACACGCACGTTGATTCCCTGAAGGCAGCGGTCAATGCGGCGGTGGGGGATATGCGTGAGTTCCGCGGGCTTATCGATATGCACTCGGGCGCGGCCGAAAACGAGGAGAAGGCCGCTGCCGAACTCGACGTTGCTCGTGAGCGCCACGCTGCCATCCAGCGCCGCGCGGAGGCCGCGCGCTACCTGCGTTCGCTCATGCTGCGCCATCGCGACGCCGCCCGTCAGCGGTATGCCGCGCCTTTCGTCACTGCGCTCAACGGCCTGGCCCGCACCGTGTTCGGAGGTGACGTGGACTTTGAGCTCTCCGAGGAGCTCAAGGTCCAGGCGCGCAGCCGCAACGGCGAAACCGTGACCTTCGACGCGCTCTCCGGCGGCGCGAAGGAGCAGTTGAGCATCCTGACGCGCTTTGCCATCGCCCAGCTGGTGTCCAGTGAACCGGTACCCGTCGTTATCGATGACGCGCTGGGCTCCACCGACTCGCAGCGTCTCCAGCTTATGGCGGCACTGTTTACTAAGGCAGGGAAGACAACACAGGTCATCGTGCTCACCTGTATGCCGCAGCGCTATTCCTGGGTACCCGGTCGCATAGACCTTGACATGGTGAGGCTTAGGAATGCTTAAGAGCCGGAGTGTAGGGTAAGTGCCATGACAGCGGATATTCGATGGCTCACCGGCAGCGAGCAAGAGCTGTGGCGCCAACTCCTGGCCAGCATTCGCAAGATTAATCGCGGCATGGAGGAAACTCTCTTGGCCTGCAGTGATATCTCGGCGGCCGAGTATTCGGTGCTTGTTTCGCTTTCGGAGGCACCCGAGCACACCCTGCGCCTGCGCGAGCTGTGCACAGAATTGGAGTGGGACCGCTCGCGCGCTTCCCACCAGATCACCCGCATGGAAAAGCGTGGGCTCGTACGCAAAGAAAAGTGCGCAGGCGATGCCCGCGGCGTGGAGGTCGTCATGACGCGGGCCGGCCGAGAGCGCCTTGAGGCGGCGGTGCCGGAGCATGTTGAGTCCGTGCGCCGCATGGTCTTTGACCATCTGGATCCCGCCGATGTTCCGGCGCTTCTGCGCTTTTGTGAAGGCGTGCTCTCGGAGAAAAACCTTCCGGGCTATGACGGCTTCGTGCCGGACGAGCGCCTGGGCACTCGTGACCACTAGCTGCGCCCACCGGGGTAGAGTAGGCCCCGTCCGTTTACGCACCAGGAGGTGACCTGTCCACATCATGATGGGACAAGAACTGTTCGAGCACCCAGAGCGCCAATACACCACGTACGGCATCACGCCGCTGAAGGAACTCAGCGTTCAGGTAGGCCCCGTCGAGGACTTGGAAGAGCTCAGCGAGGAGCAAACCGCCGCACTTGAGCACGCCCTCGAACAGCACCCGGACGGGGCTCTGACCTTCGATGATGCCTCCCAGTTGTGGATTATCGGCGCGGAGGATGACATCGAGCGCATGTTTCAGGATCGTGAGGACTTCGTCGAAGCGCTCAACAACAATGAGGACCCTGGGGTCTAGCCCACAGTCGGTGTCATACTAAAGGCGGATAGCGGCCGAAATATCTGCGTTTAACTACGGTCAGCTCTGCATAAACTGCTAAGATACTCTGTGTTAATGGGCGAGCATCCCACACGCCACCACGAGACGGTTTCCGCGAAAACTTCTCAGGCACAGGGAGCTAAGTGAAAGGACTAAACATGATCGTCGAGCGCGATTTGGCTCAGGAGCAGCGCGAAGCAGCTGCCCGTGACAAGGCTGATGGCTGGGTTTCCGTCTTCGTTGAGTGGATTCCCTCCATGCTTCTTTCCGTGGTGATGCTGGGAGCTTTGATGTTCGGCATGTACTACGTCGAGCACGGCACCCTGGACATCACCCAGCCGATCGTCAACCAGCACATCACCCAGTAGCCTGGTTCGCCCCCTCGCTGCCGCCCAGCGGGGAGTAGCTTGACTTGAAGCCCCAGCAGTATTTCCTGCTGGGGCTTCACTCTTTCCCCCTTAACCCTCCTTACCCGCGTCTCGACGCTTCAGCCCTTGTCCTTCGCGCTCACGCATTCCTTGCCCTCGCCCTTCGCGCTCACCGTCGATCTCAATCAGCCGCCGTCCGCGGCTTCGGTGAGCGCGAAGGGAGTATTTATCCGATAGCCTGAACTCCATGGACTCTCGCATCTACGTTCGCTATCTCAACGGACCGCTCTTGTGGTCCGGAATCGTCGTTGGCCTTGCCGTCGTGGCCGCAGTGGTACCCGCAATGATCGATTCCACGTGGGCAGCCATCCTTTTTGGCGCCTTGGTCATCGCTACAACCGTGGCCTGCATCATGATGCGGGTGAAGATCGTCGTGAATGACGATGACGTTGTGGTTTCCATCCTGGGTATCTTCACGAAGAGAATTGCACTCAGCGATATCACTGGTGCCCGCGTCGGGCCTGAGACTGGGCTCAAGGAAGGCGCGGGCCCGCGTGTTGTCGACGGCGCTCCGGCCTACATCGTCTCTGGGCCGACCGTGCGCATCGAGCAGGGCAGTAGCTCTCTTATCGCCTCTGCGAAGAATCCTGAGGAAGTGGTCGCGGATATTGAGGCGCGCTTGCGCTAGTTCCATATCCCCAGACCTCGATCCCGAAACCTCCAAGTGAGTGGCTTGGTGCCGCTGAGCGCTGGGCGACGCCCACCTGCAGGTTGTGGGTTTCAGGTCTGGGGGAATGCAGAATGGCAGAGTGCGAAAGGCTTTCCCGCACTCGTGGCATTATTGAAAATACGGGCCGGGGCGCAGCCTGAGTGGAGAGATTTAGGCATGAAAAAGTGCCCCTGACAGGGATCGAACCTGCGACCTTCGGTACCGGAAACCGATGCTCTAATCCGCTGAGCTACAAGGGCATTGCTGGCGAAATGCCAACGATGCGATTCTAGCCTATAAAGACTGAAGCGCAGTAATTGGCCTCACGCCGATGGGGGTGTGGTGGGAGGAGCGAGCGGTTAGGATCGCCGCTCGCTCGTCTCCCGCAGCCTGTGCGACTAAGCGGGCTGCTCCTGTGCCTGGGGCTGGTCAAAGAAGCCCGGCGCATCCGCGGTGTGGACCTCACCGGTGCGCAGGTAATCAACCACGATCTGGTCGACGGCCTTGTTGCCCATCGCGAAGTGGCCGTGACCCGGGCCGTGGACGGTCACCACGCGGGACTGCATCGGATCCGAGAGACCGCGGTAGAAAGCGTACGGGGTCTGCGGGTCACCGGTGGCCTGCAGCTGCAGCGGCTTGGTCTGCAGGTTCTGGCCGGAGACGGCAATCGGGGTGTTGACCGGTGCGCGGCCACCGCAACCCGCGCCGGAGGCGTACATCGAGTTGAACAGAGTGAAGGGGTCAATCGTGACGAAGTTCGACCAGAGGAACGCCGGAATGAGGGTGGGATCCGTCGGCGCGGTGTTCTCATTGCACATGATGATGTTCTGCATGCTCACGGCATTGAGAACGTCCTGCTGAGCCTGCTGCGGATCCTGCTGAGGCTGCTGTGCTGCCTGCTCCTCAAAGTTAATTGGCTCGATGCCGCCGATGTGCTTGGCCAGCGTGTCCCAGGCCTCCGGGCGGGGGAGCAGCTCACGGGTTGCGGACAGCGTCGGCGAGGAGGCTTGGACAGCTTGCGGGTTGCGTACCTTGCCGGCGAGGTGCTCCGCCTGCACGCGCAGCTCACCGGTAGCAGTCATGATATTGGCACCTGGCTGGCCGGCGAACTCCAGCCCCGGCGGGAGGTCACCAATCTGGGCGTTTGGTGGAAGCACAGTCGGGCGCACGCCTGCCTCGGCGGCAACAATCTGGGACCAGCGCTCGTAGGCCTTCAGCGGGGTCTTTCCGGCGTGGTAGGTGGCGTCATTCTTGGCCACGTACGCAAAGAAGTCATGTAGCGCATTCTCGTAGCCTGCCTGCTGGGAAGCGAAGATCTGGTTCCATGCCATGTTCGGGTTCATGCCAGAGTCGAGCACGACCTTGTCGGTGTGCTGTGGGTAGAGCGTGGCGTAGGTGGAGCCCAGGAAGGTGCCGTAGGAGAGACCGGCGATGTTGATTTTCTCCTCGCCGAGTGCCTGGCGGACAACCTCCCAGTCCTTGGCGGTGTTTTCCGTCGTCAGGGAGTCGGTGTAGCCAGGGGTGTTCTTCTCGCAGTCATTGCGGGTAATCGCGCCGATCTGCGTCATCTCCGCAAGGGGATTGGCGCCCAGCTCACTGGCCGTGCAGTTCACCTCTCCCGACTCGCGCAGGCCACGCGGCTGCACACCGATGATGTCGTAGCTCTGTTTGACTTCCTCCGGCCACGCGGCGAAGCTCACCCAGCTATACGCGTCACCGCCCGGGCCACCCGGGTTGGTAAACAGGGTGCCCTGTCGGTTTCCGGTGGCCTTGAGGCGGATGAGGCCGACGTCGATGGTGCCTTTCTCCGGGGCATCGTGATAGGTCGGAACGGTCACGTGCCCGCATTCAGCGCGCTCTTCGGTGACCCCTTCCGGGCACGGGCCCCAGTTGATGGTGGGTTGATCGGCGTGAGCAACAGCGGGCGCGGCAACCAGGCCGGCAGCAACAGCTACGGGCCCCAGCACCGAGCCTAAAACGCGAGAAAGACGCATAGAATAAGGCTCCTCAAATCGTTAATAAGTACGTGCCTTATCCTATGCGCCGGGGGTGATGTGAGCCGAGTGTTCGGAAGGGGCGGGTGCCCCCGAACGTCACACTACTTAACAATCACCACAATAAGATCGCGCGGGCCGTGGACACCCTCCACGCGGGAGAGCTCGATATCCGAGGTAGCGGAAGGGCCAGAGATCCACGTTGCCGGGCGCTCCGGGTTCATACGGGAAACCATCTCCGGGACACCGTAGACGATCTGGTCCTTGCGCACGATACACACGTGACGGTCCGGCACCAGGGTCAGCGCGCGACGGCCACAGGTCTCATTGGACTCAAGCACAATGGTGCCGGTCTGCGCGGAGGTGACGTGGGATTCGGTCACCACGGCATCGACAGCGTCGAGCTCGCGCGGGTCCTTGGCGTTGTCGTCTGGGGTGGTGGTGCCTTCGAAGCCGTCGAGAAGCCCAGCGTCCATGCCGGGTGCGTAGACGACGTTCGAGCAACCGCGCTCTTTAAGGATGTCCACGAGGGTGGAGTTCAACCCAGACTCATCGGTGACGTGCACATCAGCCTTGTAGTCTTCGAGGCGGTCCACCAGCATCTCACGCAGCTCATCCTCGTTGAGCGTGCCTTCCTTCTGGTACTCGCGCGGAATGTCTACGTGGTCCGGCAGGCCGGCCTGCTTCTGGGCGGCGGAAATGCGGTTGAGGATTTCCTCTTTGGCGGTGGTCACTTGATGCCCTCCTTCTTGGCTTGGGCGAGGAGTTCTTGAGCTTCGTCAGTGTCGAACCATTGGCGGAAGGACTTCTTCGGCGGAACGGCGGTGTCGCGTACGTCGGACCACCCAGACATGAACAGCGGCAGCTTGTCGATGACTCCGTTGAAACCGCCGAGGACACGGCCGAGCGCCACCATGTGGGTGATCTGGTTCCAGATCTTCGGGTTCTTCCACACCAGCTCAACTACCTGGAAGAGTTTCTCTTCGACCGGCGGGGTGGCGTGGGTGACCTTCTGGTAGCGGTTTTCCAGAATGACCTGGGAGAGCGGGATGCGCACCGGGCATACCTCGTCGCAACGGCCGCACAGGGAGCAGGCATAGGGCAAGCTTGCCGACGGATCGTTGTGGTCCTTCATGCCAGTCAGCTGCGGCGTCAGGGAGATACCAATCGGGCCCGGGTAAACGGAGCCATAAGCGTGGCCGCCGGCGCGCTCGTAGACCGGGCAGACGTTCAGGCAGGCAGAACAGCGGATGCACTTGAGTGCCTCGTGGCCCTTGGGGGAGGACAGAGCAGCGGTGCGGCCGTTATCCAGCAGCACGATGTGGAAGTTCTGCGGGCCGTCACCTTCGGTCACACCAGACCACATGGAGGTGTACGGGTTCATGCGCTCTGCAGTGGAGGAGCGCGGCAGCAGCTGCAGGAAGACCTCGAGGTCCTGGAAGGTCGGGACAAGCTTCTCAATACCCATCACGGTAATGAGGGTCTCCGGCAGGGTCAGGCACATGCGGCCATTGCCCTCGGACTCCACGATGTTGATGGTGCCGGTTTCTGCCACACCGAAGTTAGCGCCGGAGATGGCGACCTTGGCCTTCATGAACTGCTCGCGCAGGAACTGGCGGGATGCCTCAGCCAGTTCCGCCGGCTCGGCCTTGAGGGAGTCATCGGTATTCGGCATCTTGTTGACAAAGATGTCGCGAATCTCCGCGCGGTTGCGGTGGATAGCCGGGACCAGAATGTGGGAAGGCTTGTCCTCACCCAGCTGGACGATGAGCTCCGCCAGGTCAGTTTCCTGGGCGTGGATGCCGGCCTCTTCCAGGTGCTCGTTGAGCGCGATTTCCTGGGTGGCCATGGACTTGATCTTGACCACCTCGGTCTCACCGGTCTCGCGGATAAGACCCTCGATGATCTCGTTGGCTTCCTTGGCGTCGCGTGCCCAGTGGACGATGCCTCCGCGCTTGGTCACCTGCTCTTCGAATTGGAGCAGCAGTTCGCCCATGCGCACGGCGACGTCATCCTTGAGTGCCGAGCCGGCGTCGCGAAGCTGCTCCCAGTCCGGTGTTTCATCCACGGCGTGCTGGCGCTTGTCACGAATCGTGGTGGTGGCGTGGTGCAGGTTGCGGCGCTGGGTGGCGTTGTTGAGGCCCACGTGAGCCAGCGGCACGAAGGCCTTCGAGCCGCGCAGGTTGCCGTAGCCTTCAGGAGCGCGCGGAGGAGTGGTGTCGAGGAAGGAAGTCATTAGAGCATCTTCTCCTTGGAGTAGGCCGCAGAGGTAGGAGTCCACGGGTGTTCCTTGGTGGAGGCGAGGATTTCCGCCAAGTGGATAGCGCGAACACCGGAGCGCTGGCGGGCCAGGGCACCACCGATGTTCATCAGGCAGGAGGAGTCACCGCCGGTGACGTATTCGGCCTCGGTTTCGCGGATGTGGCGGGTTTTGTCACCCACCATCGCGGCAGAAACCTCGGCGTTCTTGAGCGCGAAGGTGCCGCCGAAGCCACAGCACTCTTCAGCATTAGGCAGCGGGGCGAGGTCGATTCCTTCGACCTCCTTAAGAAGCTGGTAGGGGCGGTCACCCAGTTTGAGGAAACGTAGGCCGTGGCAGGAGGGGTGGTAGGTCACGCGGTGAGGGAAGAAGGCGCCGACGTTGGTGACACCGGCGACGTCGACAAGAAACTCCGGCAAGTCCAGGGTCTTGCCGGCTGCCTTCTTGGCGCCGTCCACATCAGCGGAGGTGCCGAAGCGGTCCGCGATCATCTCGTGCTGCTCGCGCACGGCGCCCACGCAGGAGCCGGAGGCAGAAACCACGTAATCAATGGAGGGATCCGCGAAGGCGTCCGCATAGGTGCGGATCATGCCCAAGGTCTGCTCCTGGTAGCCGGTGTTGATGTGCATCTGGCCGCAACAAGTCTGTTCCTCGGGGAAGACGACGTCGTAGCCCAGGCGGGAGAGGATCAGGGCCGTGGCCTTGTGGGCATCGGGGAAAAGTGAGTCACCGATGCAGGTGGAAAACAATGCTATTCGCATTTGTGAGCGCTCCTTAATCTGCCTCCATGTGGCTTGTCCCGTGCTGTGCACAGCGGAGTTGTGCTCGGATGCGCGCTACCAGGACAGCCGCACTGGGCATTTTTCGAGTGTGTACCTTTGAGCCTACCGCCCAAAACTCACATTATCGACACGGGATTACCCCTCCTACCTGGCTTTTTATCGCAACACTAATGTTGTGAAATTCCTAACGTGCGGTGATGGTCGCAGCGGTCGCGGCCGATATGAGGCAACCCCCAGACTGGGCGATGAAGACGCCCGAATCTGGGGGTAGTTAGTGGTGTAGAACTTTATGGCTAAACCCTTTTAGGGGACCAAGAAGCCCAGCACGTTGGTCATGAGGAAGACGATGACGCACACGACGGCGAGGAAGGCGACGGAGTAGCCCACGACCGCCTTGAAGATGCGGGATTCCTCGCCCTCCATCTGCACGGCGGTGGCGGCGATGGCCAGTGACTGCGGGGAGATCATCTTGCCCACAACGCCACCGGAGGTATTGGCGGCCAGCATGAGGTCCGGATTGACGCCGATGCGCTCGGCGGCGGTGACCTGCAGGTTGGCAAAGAGTGCGTTGGCGGAGGTATCCGAGCCGGTGACGGCGGTGCCGATCCAGCCCAGGACGGGGGAGAAGAGCGCGAAGATGCCGCCGACAGAAGCCACGAACTGGCCGATGGAGATGGTTTGGCCGGAGTAGTTCATGGTGTAGGCCAGTGCGAGGACCAGGATGATGGTCAGCGCGGAGAACTTCATGCGGGAGACAACCTCGCCGAACTTGGTCAGCGGCGCGGAGGCGTCCAGCTTGTAGCGGCCGTTCTCGTTGAAGGTCATGTAGATAAGGGCCACGATGATGCCGGAAATCAGCAGTAGGGTTCCCGGGTTGCCCAGCACGTTGAACGTGAAGGCGGTGTCCATGGCGTGGCCTTCGGCGTCGAAGACGGTGCCGTCGAGAAGCGGCCAGGCAACGTTGACCTGGAGGAAGCCGAAGATGGCCGGCCATGCGGTGGCGATGGCGAAGACAGCGGTGACCACGGCATAGGGCAGCAGGGCCATCCAAATGCGGCTGCCGTTGAGATCCGTGACCTCCTCCTGGGCGGGCAGCTCCATGCGCTCGCGCAGGCTGTCGACACCCTTGGGCTTCCACACACGCAGGAAGATGAAGCCCGCGCCGAGGGAGACAATGCAGGCCACGACGTTGGTGAGCTGGTAGGCGAAGAAGGTAGCCGCGGCCCACTGGGCAATGGCGAAGGAGATGCCGATGACGGCCGCGGCGGGGCCGGCCTCCTTAACACCGCGCATGCCGTCAAGGATAAAGAGGATGAAGAAAGGCACGACGGCGGCAATGAGCAGGACCTGGAGGGAAATCAACGCGGCGATGTCAGCGGTCTGCTCGGCGGTGCGCCCGCCGACCGAGCCCGCGGTGGTGACTGGGATGCCCACCGCGCCGAAGGCCACGGGCGCGGTGTTGGCAATGAGCACCGTGGTGGCCGCCTTGAGCGGCTTAACACCCAAGGCCAGGATCATGGTGGCCGTAATTGCTACCGGAGCGCCGAAGCCGGCGAGCGCCTCCAAGAGGCCACCGAAGCAGAAAGCGATGAGGATGGCCTGGATGCGAATATCGCCATCGCCCAAGAGATCAAAGGTCTTGCGCAGGTCATTGAAGCGGCCAGAGGCCACGGTGACCTCGTAGAACCAGATGGCGGTGATGATCACCCAGACGATGGGGAAGAGGCCGAAGAGTCCACCGCGCACCGCGGAGGACAAAGCCATGCCGGTTGGCATGCCCATGCCAAAAATGGCGATGAGAACCGCCACTACGAGCGCGACCGCACCCGAGGTGTGAGCGCGGGCCTTGAGCCCTAGGAGCATGATAAAGAACGCGATGAGCGGCAGCGTCGACACCAGCGCGGTGAGCCCGACGTTGCCAGCAATGGCGTCGGTGGTGATATTGAAGGTTGACATAAAGCTCAATTCCAGTTGGCTCCCGTCGGCGTCCCCGTGGAGGTCCCCAAGATGCGGCACCGCATGTTTCGGCCGAGCGAGAGGGCGAAAGGTTGGATCGATTCAGATAACGCCTTTTAGGGTAGAACTTGGTGCTTCGCTGTGCCGCATTGTTCACCTGATGGGGGTGGGTGACCTTGCTAACCTCTGCGACCTGATAGCGCCTCCCAGCGGCGGAGACGATAGACTTTGGCCCTATGAATCCTGAAGATCTTTCCGTCCTGATCAAGAACACTGCCGCTGCCGTGCTCACCGAGCATGAACTGGACGCCTCCGTCCTGCCGGAGACCGTCACCGTGGAGCGCCCGCGCAACCCGGAGCACGGCGATTACGCCACCAACCTGGCACTCCAGGTAGCCAAGAAGGCTGGTGCCCAGCCCCGCGAGCTGGCGCAGTGGTTGGCGGATGCCCTCGCCGGCAACGACGCCATTGATGAGGCCTCCATCGCAGGCCCGGGATTCCTTAACATTCGCCTCGCTGCCGCAGCGCAGGGCGCCATCGTGGCCCAGGTGCTCAATGCCGGCGCAGACTTCGGCAGCAACACCACCTACCAGGGCAAGAAGATTAACCTGGAGTTCGTCTCCGCGAACCCGACTGGCCCGATCCACCTGGGCGGAACCCGCTGGGCTGCCGTGGGCGATTCGCTGGGCCGCGTGCTCGAAGCCTCCGGCGCGGAGGTGACCCGCGAGTACTACTTCAACGATCACGGCGGACAGATCGACCGCTTCGCTCGCTCCCTCGTGGCTGCCGCCAAGGGCGAGCCGACCCCGGAGGACGGTTACGGCGGCGATTACATCAAGGAGATCGCTCAGGGTGTGCTGGAGCAGAACCCGGGCGCCCTCGACGGCAGTGATGCCGAGGTCCAGGAAGCCTTCCGCTCCGCGGGCGTGGAGATGATGTTCGCCCAGATTAAGGAGTCCCTCCACGAGTTCGGCGTGGACTACGATGTCTACTTCCACGAGAACTCCCTCTTCGAGTCCGGTGCCGTGGAGAAGTCCATCCAAAAGCTCAAGGACAACGGCAAGCTCTACGAAGCTGAGGGCGCATGGTGGCTGAAGTCCACCGAGTACGGCGATGACAAGGACCGCGTGGTCATCAAGTCCGACGGCAACGCCGCCTACATCGCCGGCGATATCGCCTACGTGGCTGATAAGTTTGACCGCGGCCACGACCTGGCCATCTACATGCTGGGCGCAGACCATCACGGCTACATCGCTCGCTTGCGCGCTTCCGCCCAGGCTTTGGGCTATGACCCGGAGGCCGTCGAGGTCCTCATCGGCCAGATGGTCAACCTGGTCCGCGATGGCCAGGCGGTCAAGATGTCCAAGCGTGCCGGCACCGTCATCACTCTTGATGACCTCGTCGAGGCCATCGGCGTCGACGGCGCGCGCTACTCCCTGGTGCGCTCCTCCGTGGATTCCAGCCTGGACATTGACCTGGGCCTGTGGGCTTCCCAGTCGGCGGATAACCCGGTCTACTACGTGCAATACGGCCACGCCCGCATCTGCTCCATCCTGCGCAAGGCAGAAGAGCTGGGCTTCGATACTGCCGCGCTTGCCGACGCCCCCCTCGACCTCCTCACCCACGATAAGGAAGGCGACCTCATTCGCACCCTGGGCGAGTTCCCGGAGGTTGTGGCCACCGCCGCCACGCTGCGCGAACCGCACCGCATCGCGCGCTATGCCGAGGAGCTTGCCGCCGTGTTCCACCGCTTCTATGACCAGTGCCAGGTGTTGCCGAAGGCTGGTGAAGAGACCGAGTCGATTCACTCCGCACGCCTCGCCCTGGCCAGCGCCACCCGCCAGGTCATGGCCAATGCCTTGACCATGGTCGGGGTCAGCGCACCGGAGAAGATGTAAGACAAGGTATCGATGACTGATTTCAATTCTCTTCCGGCCCACGTGTGGCCGCGCAACGCTGCTCGTGATTCCGATGGTGTGGTCTCTATCGGCGGCGTTTCCCTGACCGACCTTGCCGAAGAATACGGCACCCCGCTCTATGTCTTTGATGAGCAGGATTTCCGCTCGCGCTGCCGGGACATGGCCCAGGCCTTCGGCGGTCCTGACCACGTGCACTATGCCTCCAAGGCTTTCATCACCAAGCGCATCGTGCGCTGGGTAGATGAGGAGGGCCTGTGCCTTGACGTGGCCTCCCTCAACGAGGCCAAGCTGGCGCTCGCTGCGGACTTCCCACCGGAGCGCATGACCGCGCATGGCAATAACAAGGAAGACGAGTACCTCGAGCTGTGCGTTAACGAGCGGATTGGCCATGTGGTGCTGGATAACGCGGAGGAGCTCTCGCGCCTCAACAGCATTGCTGCGGCCGCCGGCCGCGTGCAGCCGGTGATGATTCGCGTGAAGCCTGGCGTGGATGCCCACACGCACGAATTCATCGCCACGGCTCACGAGGACCAAAAGTTCGGCATCTCCCTGTCCACCGGCGCTGCCTTCGAGGTGGCTCGCACGGTGCTGGAATCCGCGAACCTTAAGCTCGTGGGATTGCACTGCCACGTGGGCTCCTCGGTGTTTAATGCCGATGGTTTCAAGCTGGCAGCCGAGCGCGTGCTGAGCCTGTACAAGCGCATTCACTCCGAGCTCGGCGTTGCCCTCGAGGAGTTGGACTTGGGCGGCGGCTTCGGCATTCCCTACATGGAATACGAGGAAGCCCTCGACGTCGCCACGCTGGCCAAGGACCTGCTCGACGCCGTGGAGCGCACCGCTACTGAGCTCGGCATCAAGCCGCCTTTCGTGTTGGTGGAGCCCGGCCGCTCGCTGGTGGGGGCCTCCGCGGTCACCGTCTACCGCGTGGGCACGGTCAAGGATGTGGAGACCGGCAAGGCGGATCTGCCGATGCGCCGCTACCTCTCCGTGGACGGTGGCATGTCCGATAACATCCGGCCGGCGCTCTATGGCTCGGAGTACGACGTGCGCGTGGTCAACCGCCGCACCCAGGGCGAGCCCGTAGATTCGCGCATCGTGGGCTTCCACTGCGAGTCCGGTGACATTCTGGTCAACGAGCGCCGTTTCCCCTCGGATATCACTACCGGTGATCTCCTCGCTTTCGCCACCACCGGCGCCTACCAGTACATGATGGCCTCGCGCTATAACGGCGCTTTGCGCCCGGCGGTAGTTTCCGTGCGTGACGGCAAAGCCTCGCTCATGCTGCGCCGGGAAACGGTGGAGGACTTGTTGGCGTTGGACGTCGACTAGCGCGGCGTTGCCACAGCTCACCGCATTTTATTCACAAAGATATGGCCGGTCGCGCGTTGTGCCGGCCACTTCGCGTAGAAATAGACAGCTCGTTCTGTATAGTGATGGGCTAGCACGTAACAATCATTCGCAATTTCAACAAGGGGACACCATGACGATGACGAACCGTAGCAAGAAACCCGAAGGCGAACCCGTAGGAATCGCGCTGCTTGGATTTGGCACCGTGGGCGCCGAGGTTTTCCGCCTCGTGCAGGAAAACGCTAACGCTTTTGCGCACCGCATTGGCGGCCCCGTGGAGATCCGCGGCGTCGCCGTGCACAACAAGAACAAGCTGCGCCCGGGCGTGCCGGCGGAGCTACTGACCGACGACGCCAAGGCACTTGTCCTGCGCGATGATATCGACCTCGTCGTCGAGGTCATCGGCGGCATTGATTTCCCACGCGAGCTCGTTCTCGCAGCCCTCAATGCCGGCAAGTCCGTGGTCACCGCCAACAAGGCACTTGTTGCCGCACACGCGGATGAGCTCGCTGAGGCCGCCGACCGCGCCGACGTTGACCTGTACTTCGAGGCCGCCGTGGCCGCTGCCATCCCGGTGGTGGGCATGCTGCGCCGCTCCCTGGCCGGTGACAAGATCCAGCGCATCTCCGGAATCGTCAACGGCACCACCAACTTCATCCTGGACGCGATGGAGTCCACCGGTGCCTCCTATGAGGATGCGCTGGCTGAGGCTACCCGCCTGGGCTATGCCGAGGCCGATCCCACCGCTGACGTGGAGGGCCACGACGCTGCCTCCAAGGCTGCCATCCTGGCGTCCTTGGGCTTCTATACCCGCCTGACCTTCGACGATGTCTACTGCGAGGGTATTTCCAAGATCACCGCCGATGACATCACGGCTGCCAACCAGGCTGGCTACTCCATCAAGCTGCTGGCCATCTGTGAGCGCCTCGTCGATGAGGAGACCGGTGCTGAATCCGTCAACGCCCGCGTGCACCCGACCTTGGTTCCGAAGGAGCACCCGCTGGCTTCGGTCAGCCAGTCCTACAACGCCATCTTCGTTGAGGCAGAGGCCGCTGGCTCTCTGATGTTCTACGGCAACGGCGCCGGCGGTAACCCGACGGCATCTGCTGTGTTGGGTGATGTCATCGGTGCGGCACGCAACATTGTCCACGGCGGCCGTGCGCCAGGGGAGAACACCTACGCCAACCTACCTATTGCGGAGTTCGGAGAAGTGGAAACTCGTTATCACGTCGACATGGAAGTTGAAGACCGCACCGGCGTGCTTTCCGCCATCTCCGGTGTCTTTGCCCGCCACGGGGTCTCCCTGCGCACGGTGCGCCAGGAAGACGGCGATGCCACTGCTCGCCTCATCGTGGTCACCCACGCTGCGAAGGAAGCGGTGCTCGAGGATATCGTCGCGGCCCTCGGCGAGCTCGATGAGGTCAAGGCCGTCCACTCCGTCATCCGCCTGGGCGTCTAAGGGGCTTAAGTACAACAATGAGTATCGATATCGAAGTAGGCACCAAGGTCACCGTCCAGGTTCCGGCCTCCTCGGCCAACCTGGGCCCGGGCTATGACACCCTCGGCATCGCGCTGAGCCTCTACGACACCGTGGAGGTAGAGGTCACCCGCTCCGGCTTGGAGGTAGAGATCTTCGGCGAGGGCGCCGATGAGCTGCCTCGCGACGGCTCCCACTTGGTGGTCAAGGCCATCCGTTCCGCGCTCAAGGCTGCTGACGTCGAAGTCTCCGGCCTGCGCGTGGTGTGCACGAATAACATTCCGCAGTCCCGCGGTTTGGGTTCCTCGGCCTCGGCCGCGGTAGCCGGTGTGGCCGCGGGCAATGGCCTGGCTGGCTTCCCGCTCTCCGAGGAGCAGGTCGTTCAGCTGTCTTCAGCCTTCGAAGGCCACCCGGATAACGCCGCGGCCTCCGTGTTAGGAAACGCCGTGGTCTCGTGGACCACCGTGCCTGTCGACGGCCGCTCGCTTCCGGAGTACCGCGCCGCCACTTTGGACGTGCACCCGACTATCAAGGCCACGGCCTTGGTCCCGGACTTCCATGCATCAACCCAGGCGGTGCGCCGCGTGCTGCCTTCCCACGTGACGCACGCCGATGCCGCCTTCAACGTCTCCCGCACTGCGGTGAACGTGGCGGCGCTGACCGCTTACCCGGACCTGCTGTGGGAGGGCACCCGCGACCGCCTGCACCAGCCCTATCGCGCTGATGTCCTGCCGGTCACCGCGGAGTGGGTGAACCGCTTGCGCAACCGCGGCTACGCCGCCTACCTGTCGGGCGCGGGCCCCACCGTCATGGTCCTGCACACCGAGCCCATCGAAGAAGCGATCCTCGACGATGCCCGCGAGCAGAACCTGCGCGTACTGGAGCTGGAGGTCGCCGGGCCGGTCTCCGTCGAGCGCGGTTAGGCTAGCTAGCTTCATTTTCCACGTTGATTCGGCACACGCCGTTTCCGGACTTTGGGATCAGTTTCAGGCTTAACCTCCCACCGGAATCGGCGGCCGCCTGCTCCAAGTAGCCATCGTGGATGGCACAGACAAAGGGGGAGGGCTCCACACCGGCGCTGACAAATGGGCAGGCGTGCAGCTCCACATCGGTGCGGCCCTCCTGGTCGAATTGCTCGGCTGAGGTTACTGGGTCAAAGCCCATTTCGCGCATCATCCGATGAAGCGAACCGAGCGCCTCAGCACCATGGCTGCTGGCAGCGGTCTTCGCCCACTCGCGGCCAAGCTCCCGCGCCTGCTCTGAGGCATAATCATTGAGCTGCTCCTTAGCCGCCAGGGCTTTAATCAACACACTGATCAGCGTGACGTACTCCTCCGCGACCGAACGGTTGTCCGGCACCCGCACTTGGAAGATCAGGGAGGGGCGCCCGCGCCCCTGCGCTGGGGCGGTGACTACTCGCACCGCGCCAGCGTTGACGAGTTCATCCAGATGCCCGCGCGCGGTGTTAACGTGCATGCCCATTTTCTTAGCAACTTCTGCGGCCCGTGCTCCTTGCGGGAACTTCTGCAAAACCGAGAGGACTTCGCGCTGCTTGGGGGAGAGCTTCATCGTGTCGGGAAAGAGCTCGGTCGATGAGCGAGGACTTTGTGTAGAAAATGTGGACATGGACTGTAGCTCCTTGATTAACGCTACGAGGATCCTACATCCAGACCGCTGTTTTTCTACTATTGCGGTCAGTACATATACCGAGATCTCCCTCACGACATGGGTAAATACACTGGATTAAGTACGGGTGTAGACCGTGAGGGCGCTGGCGTCGAGGGCCACGGGCACCACCTGGCCGGGAGCGTTTCTACGCGCTGGCTGGCCCACCGTGACCCGTTGGCCGTCAATATCAACGAGGGTAGTGCTTCCCAAATCAGCCACAATGGTGGCACTCAAACTGGTGGCGCCCTGCGCGCCAATGGGGTCGAAGCACAGCGCGGTTTGAGGGAAGGCCGCCCAGTGTTCGCCGTTGCGGTCTGGAGCAAACGTGTCTCCTCTGAAGGAACCGCGCAGTACATTAACGCCCGCTAGTTCTGCCATGAAGCGGGTGGTAGGTTGCTCCAGTAGTCGGTCTGCAGGGCCCTGGGAGACAATGTCGCCAGCTTCCATTACAGCGATATCGTCTGCCAGAGTTTCGAGGTCCACACGGCTGTGGGTGACAATGACCGTGGTGCGATCAGCGGCTGAGATACGCAGAAGGTGGCGCCACCGGGCGGCGGATTCGACGTCCATAGCGGCAAAGGGCTCGTCCACAATCAATACCTCTGGACGAGCGGCAAGCGCGCGCAGGAGGGCGACCTGCGCGGCTTGCCCGCCGGAAAGCTCGGAGACATGCCCGAGCTTCTGCAATCCGGCTGCGCTCAGAAGCTCCTGGGTGCGTCGTGCGTCCTTGGTCACCATGGTCAACGCTTGAGCCACGGTGGCAGTGGGTGGTAGCCCGGGGTCTTGGGAGAGCATGACCACGCGCTCGGCGTTAGTCTGGGCTCCTTGCAAGCGCCCGCTAATAAAGCGCATCAGCGTGGTCTTGCCGGCGCCGTTGGGGCCAACCACCGCGGTTACGCGCCCGCCACGGAAAGTTGTGGTGGTGTTGTCGACCGTTACGGAAAGCTCGTGGGGTGGCGCCAGCGGGGCAGTCGCCGCGCGGAGTGCATCTGGGTCCATCGGTTTCAAAGCGCGTACAGCCTGCTCGCGGCGGCGCCGCAGTAGCAGAGGCATTCCGGCTGCGGTGAGGGTGAGGATGGCTATCCCGATTAACACGGCCGACAGAGCATAGGCATTGTCCGCGCTGACCTCACGCTCAAGATAGATACCGCTCGGCATGGTTCGGGTAGAACCGGGCAGGGAACCGGCGAAGGTGATCGTCGTTCCGAATTCGCCCAGTGAGCGTGCGAAAGCGAGCGCTCCGCCCGTGAACACGGCAGGAAGGATAGTCGGGAGGATGATGCGCCAAAGGATGGTCCCTGCGCTCAGGCCGATGCCCCGCGCGCTAGCCACGACCTCAGGATCGAGCTGCCGCAGTGCGGAGTCCACCGCCACAACTACGAAGGGGAGGGTGACAAATAGATGAGCGGCCACGACGCCGGGGAAGGCAAAAGATATGTGCAGCCCTGCTTGCTCCAATGCTGGGCCAAGCAGACCGCGGCGCCCGAGCAGCGCGGTAAGGGCCAAGCCGCCAACCACGGGAGGCATGGCCAAAGGGAGGTAGACCACCAGCCGCACAAGGTGAGACACGCGGCGTAGCTGCTGGAGCCACAGAGCCAGACAGGTGCCCAGCAACGTGGACAACAAGGTAGACAACGCCGCCGCGGAAAGGCTGACGCGGAGAAGGTCATGGGTCGCCGGAGCGCTCAGCGTGTCGGCGAGCTTCGGCCAGGGCACTCGTACCCCGAGGGCGAGCACCGGGGCAAGGATGTAGACCGCAGCGAGCACGCCGGCGGCGATGACCGGCCGCGTTGTCCGCGGGCGCTGTTCGCGCAATATCACTCGTGACACTTAGTCCACCGGGGTAAATCCGAATTTTTCCCAGGTGCTATCAAAATCCGACTCGAGGAGGTTGAGGACTTCTTGGGCTTCTTCGTGGCGGGGTGAATCAGACACCACCGCGCCCATGATCTCGTTACGGAAGTCTTCCGCGTGGTCGAGCGGGATGGCTTCGACATCTTCGCTAGCGGCGGCGTCGGTGGAATAGACCCATCCGGCGTCCGCCTCGCCGGAGGCGACCTTACCTAGGACGTCAGCTACCTGTCCCTCCAGGGAGGAGGCGTGCAGGTCCCAGTTGTTGGCCTCCATGATGCGCGTGGAAATGGCACCGCACGGCACGTTTGGGTCGCAGAGGACCAAGCGAGCGGAGGAATCCAGGTCTGCCGCGGAGCGCAGACCTAAAGGATTGCCCTTCGGCACGACCATGACCATGACGTTGCTCGCGAGGGCCACGGGGGTGTCCACGTTTCCCTGAGCGGTTGCATCATCCATGGTCTCGCGAGAGGCAGTAAGCAGCAGATCTGCGGGAGCGCCTTCATTGATCTGCTGGACTAGGGCGGAAGAACCACCGTTGTTGAACGCCAGCGGGGTTTCGGACGCACTGGAGAGGTCGTCATTGAGCACTCGCGTGGATGACGCGGCGAAGACCTGCAGCGGTTTATCGGAGCTGGAGGTGCAGCCAGCGACAGCCAGTGCGGCAGCGAGGACGGGGACGGCAATTTTGACAAGGCGCATGCTAGGTACCTTACGGGAGTGCTAGGCGGTGCGCGTGAATTTAATATGGACTTCCTTTGGTTCCTTCTTGAGGTATTCACGGTCGAAGGATTCTTCGCGCTGGTCCACCTCTGTGAGCAACGGAAGCGGGTCGTGCGGAGCAATGAGAATCATGGATTCGCCCACGTTGAGGGTGCCCAGCGCTCCATGGATGGCGCCGTGGCGCACCGCGTGGGGAATTTCGGAGGCGTTGAGGGTGGGAATGTCGTGGCCCTTGGAGGCATCAACAAGCGGCAAGTTCATTGATGGATTCCTTTCGAGTTCTAGCAGAGTGGGCGTTGCTGCCCGGGCCATCAATTTACTACGATTATATCCGTGCAAATAAAAGTGTCAGATATGTCTCTGCGTGATGTCTCGCTGGCTTCGCGCCGGCGCTGGCACACCATTGCTTTCAGCCTCGTCGCGTTCTGGATTGTGGCAGGCGTGGGGATCACCGTGGCGAATATCTGGGGCGCGCCCGTCGTATGGTGGGACCTCATTCATCCTTTCACCCTCGGGGCGCTGACCACCGCCATCCTCGTATTCAGCACCCACTTCACGGAGGCGCTGACCCGCACTCCGGCCGCCGGTTTCCGCGGGGTGGGCGCGCGGGTAGGGCTGGTCCAGGTGGGGCTGGTTCTTCTACTCGTTGATCGCGCAGGCTACGACTGGGGCGTGCTCTCGGATAGTGGCTCCGCTCTCGTCATCGCTGCCGTTGCGTGGCACCTGTGGGCGCTGTGGGGCAAGCTCCGGGGGTCATTGTCTGGTTCCTTCGCCGTCACCGTGCCCTTTTATCTGGCTGCGGCCTGCTTCATGATCTTCTCAGTAGTCCTGGTGATTCTGGCTGCGCACGGGGTAGGGAATTACTCGCTGCTGGTGGCCGCGCACTCACGCGGGATGGTGTGGGGCTTCGGCCTGCTTACCATCCTGGGCACGGTCATCACGCTTGTGCCGACGTTTACCCGGACCCCCATTTCCTCGGTGGCCCGGGCGCGGTGCAGCCGGGCTTTGGCAGTGCATTGCGTGGGCCTAGCGGCGGCCATGCTTGCCGACGCCTCCGGGCTCACCCGCGCCGCCGGTATGGCGCAGCTGCTCACCGTGCTTGCTGCCGTGCTCATCATCCAGCCCGTGCTTGCCAGCGCTCTTGGCGGCGAAAAGACGACGGCAAGCGTGTCCGCGATGGCAGGCCTGGTGTGGATGGTGGCGCTCTGCGCCGGTGATGCCGCCGCTACCGTCGCAGGGGCCTACCCGCGTGCGGTTACCTTGCTGCTCATGCCGGCATTTCTCGGTGCCGGCCTACTGCAGCTCGTGACCGGGGTGCTCCACCACATGCTGCCCATCCTGGCCGGGGCGGCACGTCCCGCACGTGGGCACCTCGCAGGGTTCCTGCGCGTGGCACTCATCAATCTCGGCGGCGTGCTCAGCCTTCTTGGCATTGCTGGCGTGTCCTTCGCCGGGCTTATCATGATGGGGCTAGGCCTCATCGCCAATATTGTGGCCCTGGTGTGGGCCGTCTCGTCACCTCAAGGAGAAGTTCATGTCAAGCGTGCCCGTTAAACAGGAGCATTCTGAGAAGCAATGGGCATCCTGGCTCATTATCATCGTGGCGCTTCTCGCCGTCATTGGGCTGGCGGTGTTCAACTCGGCCACAGGCAAGCAGGACCCAGCTACGGTGGCATCCGCCGACGCCGTGACTGTTGATGTCTCCGTGGACGGCATGGCCTTTGTCCCGTCCTCCATTGACGTGGCCGCGGGCAGTCACCTCGTAGTGAACTTCACCAACACCGGCGACCAGGTACATGACCTGAAGATCGGACGCGAGGAGACCGGACGGGTAGAACCGGGCGAGACCGTGCAGCTGGATGCCGGGGTCATCGAGGAGTCCATCGAAGGATATTGCACGATCGCCGGCCACAAGATGCAGGGCATGACGTTCATGGTCAACGTCGATGACTCCGCTTCGAGTGGGCATGATCATGCGGGGGCGTCGGAAAGCACGGGCTCTGCCGCCGCACCCGCGACGGTGCCCTCGGTTGCCGAGCGCATGGCAGCCCGCGAAGGATTTGAGGCTTTTGATGCTTCCCTTGCCCCTGCTAAAGGTGACCTTCATGAGGAAACGTGGGTGATGACTGAGGAGGAGATGGAAGTCGCCCCAGGAGTCCGCCAAACCCGGTGGCTCTTCAACGGGCAGGCACCCGGCCCAACCCTTCGCGGCAAGGTAGGGGATACGTTCCGCATCACCATCAAGAATGAAGGCTCGATGGGACACTCGGTGGATTTTCACGCCGGTGAGGTCAACCCGGATGAGAACATGAAGACCATCCAGCCGGGCGAATCGCTGACCTATGAATTCGAGGCCCACAGGGCGGGTATCTGGATGTATCATTGCTCGACCATGCCGATGAGTCTGCACATTGCCAACGGCATGGCGGGAGCGGTCGTCATCGATCCGCACGGGAAGGATGCATTGACAGACGTCGATGCGGAGTACGTTATGACGGCGAGCGAGGTCTTTTTGGCCTCCGCAGGCAAGGAAGCTGAGGGCGCAAACGCGCAGCGAGTCAGCGACGGCGACTATGACCTTACGGCCTTCAATTACTATCCCAACCAATACGACGAGGGCCTAGCCCCGCTGCGCGCCAAAGTGGGCGATACCGTGCGCATTTGGCTGGTCAACCTCGGCCCGGATCTGCCATTGAGCTTCCACGTCGTGGGCGAGCAATTCGACACCGTGTACAAGGAAGGCGCCTACCTGATCAAGGGCGCGAAGGATTCCGGCTCCCAGGCGCTGGACCTCTTGCCGGCCCAGGGTGGATTTGTGGAGATGACCTTCAACGAGCCGGGGACCTATTCCTTTGTTAATCACCTGATGACGAATGCGGAGAAGGGCCAGCACGGCCAATTCATCGTTGAGTAGCAAGTCGCTCGCGCCGCGCTCGTAGCTCGTCCAAGGTGTCGATATCGCGCACTGCGGGCGTTGCCTCGACCTCGGCGATGGTGCCCGCGAGCCTCAGTAAGTGCATGGCCGGCTTGTTGCGTGGATCTCTGAGCTCCTCCAGCGCGCGGGTGAGGGCCTCGGTGCGCCACAGCGCGCACAGCGGCTGCGGGAGCCCATCGAGTGTGGCCACTGCGACATCAGCACCGGAGCTTTCTAATGCCTGTTCGAGGGCAGGCAGCATCTGTGGGGAATCTGGGGCATCGACGGCCAAGATGGCGGTCGTGGACTTTGCGGCACCAGCCAGCGCGGCGTGGCCCGCGGCGATTCCCGCGGCTGGCCCGCCGAAAAGGGGCTTTTCACATACTTGGGGCATGCCCAAGTGGTAGGGCGAGACAACCGCCACCGGCGCATCATAGGGCAATTGGCGCAGGAGGCGGTCGATGAGGCGCTCACCGGCGAGGATGATACTTGCCTTGTCCACACCACCCATGCGTGTGCCGCGCCCACCCGCCAAAATAATGACACCTGACATTGTTCACTATCCTTCCTCACCCGGCAGGTCGCGGGACCAATCACCCGAGCGGCCGCCGGACTTCGCTGTGATGCCGCAGCGCCGGATATAAGCGGAGCGGTCCACGCCTTTCACCATGTCGATGAGAGCTAGCGCCGCAACGTTCACCGCGGTCAGCGCCTCCATTTCCACGCCGGTGCGGTCGGCGGTGTGAACGGTGGCTTCGATGAAGACGTGGTCTTCGCGCAGCTCGATGTCGACCGCGCACCCGTGCACGCCGATGGTGTGGGCAAGCGGTAGGAGATCCGGGACCTTCTTGGCGGCCGCAATACCGGCCACTCGAGCAACCGCAAGCACGTCGCCCTTCGGCACGGTTCCTTCCTGCAGCGCGGTGAGGACCTCCGGCGAGCAGGCCACCTCGCCTTGGGCGGTGGCGGAACGCACGGTGGGCTTCTTATCGGTGACGTCCACCATGTAGGCGGAGCCGGCCTCATTAAGGTGAGTGAACTTCATGGCTACAGCGGGTCCTTTCCTTGGGTGGACCTAGCCTATCTGACGAAGAGTGGGCCGATCCGGCGTTTAGAGGCGCGATCTTTGGCAACAACGGAGGGGTGGGGGATGTGGTGAAGCACCGTGAAGCTAGTAGGGGTAGACGGTAAGTTGCTCCCCTGTGGTGACGGGGCTCGTCAGCAGCGCGAAACCTTGCGTGCCGGGCAGTGCTGCAACGTGGTGGCTGCGCATGCGTGGTCCAGGCGGCGGGAAGGCGGTGATGCTTCCGTCCAGAGCAATCGAGCACGGCTGAATAAGCGGGCGGTGCGGATGCGGGAAGTCAGCCCCAGCGACGGCCGTCAGGTGCGGCCGGTCTAAAACTCCGGTGGGGCGGGGCAGCCCACGCAAGGAACGCATCAGCGGGGTGAGGTAGAGATGCGCGGAGACGAACGCCGCCACCGGGTTGCCCGGCAAACACACCACGGGAACACCGTCCCACAGCGCGTGGCCTTGCGGCGCGCCGGGGCGCTGGTTGACGTGTCCGAACCAATATGAGCCGCGCTCCACGGCATCCTCAACGACCGCGCGAACCACGTCAAAGGCTCCTGCGGATACCCCGCCGGTGGTGACGATGAGATCGGAGTCAGCGGCAGCCGCGTCGAAGCGGCGGCGCAGCTCAACGGGTGAATCGCCACATACCGTGCGGGCGATGTCAACGGGGCCGGTAGTGCTAAGGAGTGCGTCGAGCATCGGACCATTGGAATCCGGGAGCTGGCCGTTGAGCAGCTCCTCACCCGTGGCAATGACGGTCACCCGCGGGGTGCGGTGGAGCACGGCGGTGTCGACGCCGGCGGAGAGGGCGGCGGCGATAAGGGAGGCGTCCACCAGCGTGGCGGCACCGGCTAGTTGGTGCCCGGCCTCGATGTGGGAGCCGCGCCGCCGGATGTGGTTGCGCTCGGGAAGGCGGTGCACCGTGACGGTCTCAGGCAGTGGCCCGGGGCCTGGTGGAATATCGGTGTCTTCCACGGGGATGACCAGACCATCAAAGCCCGCGGGTACTGGACCACCGGTCATGATGCGCAGCGCAGTGCCGGGCGGCAGGGTTTGGGCCGGCGCGCCGGCAGGCACATCACCCACGACAGGCAAAGTGAAGGGAACGGTGAGACTGTCTGGTGAGGAAGGCTGAGGAATGAGGAAGCCATCCATGGCCGAATTATCCTGCGGCGGGAGGGGAAGGCGGGCGACGAGGGGCTCAGCCAGGACGCGACCCTGCGATAAGGCAGCGCGTTCCGAAGGCAAGGCGCGGACCAGCGCGTGGAGGCGGTCGAAGTATTCCTCGATGCTTAAGTCAGTCCCGGTACTCGTCATTGCACCCAATCTAGCCACCGATGGCGGACATCGGGCGATCCGGCTGGAGGAAACCTTCATCATCCACCCCGTGGCCCGGTAATTTCCTCCACATTTCACCCGCCCACGCGGTGGCGAGCTCTTCATCGCTGGCGCCAGCGCGCATGAGGTCGCGCAGGGAGGTTTCCGAGTTGCCGAAGAGGCAATTGCGCACCGCGCCGTCTGCGGTCAGGCGCGTGCGGTCGCAATTCCCGCAGAAGGGCCGAGTCACGGAGGCGATGACTCCGATGTGGCCTGTGGGGAGGGAGCCATCGCGCGAGACCGCGGACCACAGTGCAGCCGGCGCGGAGCCGCGGGGTTTCTTAGCCGGGGCGAGCTCGAAGTCTTCGGCCAAGCGCCCCAAGATATCCTCCGCGGTGACCATCTGGGAACGCGTCCACTCCTCCCGTGGGCCCAGCGGCATCTGCTCAATGAATCGCAGTTGCGCGCCGCGTTCGAGGCAAAAGCGAGCCAGGGGAAGGATCGCAGACTCGTTGACACCCGGCATGATGACGGCGTTGATCTTGACTGGGTCCATGTCGGCGGCCAGCGCGGCATCGATGGATGTGAGCACATCTGCCAGGCGGTCGCGCCGGGTGAGCCGGGCATAGAGCTCCGGATCGAGGGTGTCTAAGGAGATGTTGACGCGGTCGAGCCCGGCGCGCTGCAGCCCCGGCAGGCGCTTATCTAGGCCCAGCCCGTTGGTGGTGAGAGCAGTAGTGGGTGCCGTACCTTCGTCGGTCCGCAGAGCTTTGGTCGCGGCGATGATTTTCTCTAAGGAGCCGCGCAGGAGCGGCTCCCCGCCGGTGAAGCGCACCTGCTGGATGCCGAGCTTGTCTACCGCGAGGCGGATAAGACGGATGGTTTCTTCATCGCTGAGCGTGTGTTCGGTGGGCAGCCACTCATAACCTTCGGCGGGCATGCAGTAGGTGCAGCGCAGGTTGCAGCGATCCGTCAGGGAGACACGCAGGTCGCGGGCTTGGCGGCCGTAGCGATCCACGAGCGCGCGGCGGCCGTCGGGCCCTGGCGCCGGCAGGTCCGTGGGCGGAGTCCCCGCGCCCCGTACGCGCGGCAATGGCAGCGTCAGCGGGGCGGAGGTGTGTGGCGAAGGTTGGGATCGTTGGGCGGACATTGCTGGCAAGTCTAGATCGAAGCCTGCCGAATGAGTAGGCGGGGTGGGGCTAGTCCTCCCCGTCATCCTCTCCGGCGTCGAGGCGCTGCGCCTCGCCCGGGCCCTTCAGCCGGATGATGTTGTACTCGCCTTCCGCCAAGTGGGCGCGCAGGTCCTTCTTGTCGAACTTGCCCACCGAAGTCTTATCGATGGATTTTACGAACGTCCAATACTCCGGCAGCATCCAGGAGGGAAGCTCAGAGCGCATCCCGTTGCGCAGGCGCTCGGCGGTCTCAATCGTGGGGCTGATGTCCGCGGCGAGCACGGTGACAGCCAGCGGGCGCTCGACCCATTGCTTGTCGGGGTAGCCAATGACGGCGCATTCCAGCACCACCGGGTTGGCCATGATGAGGTTCTCCAATTGCACGGAGTAGATCCATTCACCGCCGGAACGGATGACATCGCGGGCGCGATCCTCCACGGTGAGGAAGCCATCCTCGGTGACGAAGCCGACGTCGCCGGTGCGCAGCCAGCCGTCGGCCGTGAACTTGGAGTCCGCGTCCTCGACATCTTTGCCACGGAACTCGTGGGCAGCACCGCCGTCCTCCGAAGCGGGCGAGTGGTAGTAAGAACCGGTGACCAAGTTGCCGCGTACCTGAATCTCACCAGCATTGCGGTCCGTGGTGTTGACCACGTGGCCGTCATTGACCACGCGGTATTCCAAGGAGGCCGGGAAGCGCCCCTGGGAAATGCGGTAGGCCCAGCGAGCCTCGCCCGAGGCGCCTGAGGGTGGGCGGGCCACCGTGCCCACCGTGGTGGTTTCCGCCATGCCCCACACGTGGACTACGTCTACGCCGTAGCGCTCTTCCCAGCTCTTGATGAGCTGCGGTGGAACAGGCGAGCCGCCAGCGAAGATCTCCGTCAGTGTCATGCGCTCAGGCGGGTTCTTGAGGTAGTGCACGAAGAGCTGAATCCAAATGGTGGGCACGCCATGGGCCACGCGCGGGGAGGTGGCGGCGATGATTTTGGCCAGGGTGGCGGGGGAGACGTCGGCGTCGGGAAGCACCAGCGGCGTGCCCGTCATCCACGCCGCAAAGGGAACACCCCAGCTCAGCACGTGATAGATGGGGATGCAGCACAGGAATGTCTCGCCGTGGGTCACACACAGGGAATCGGAGGAGCGCAGCTGCATTCCTTCCAAGTACAGAGCGCGGTGGGAGTAGAGCACGCCCTTTGGTGCACCAGTGGTGCCGGTGGAGTAACACAGTGCGGCGGCGGTGTGCTCATCCAAAACCGGCCAGTCATACACGGTGGAGCGCCCATCCAGCAGTTGCTCGTAGCTGTAGATTTCAACGTTGCCCGGCAGAGCGGTGCTGGGCTTGCCGATGCCCGTAAACACCACCGCACGCACACAGTCCACACCTTCCAGAACCTGGGCTAGCTGCTCGGCGAGGCGACAATCCGCGACGATGACGCGGACCTCAGCGTGGTTGATGATGTGCCGGATCTGGTCATTCATCAGCTGCTTGTTGAGCGGCGTGAACACCGCGCCCTTGCAGGCGGTGCCAAAAAGCACTTCGAGGTGCTCGGCGCAATTCCACATCAGTGAGCCCACGCGCTCGTCACCGGTGATGCCGAGCGTGTCATGCAGGGCGTGGGCGAAGGCCGCGGCGCGGGCCCCGACATCGGCGAAAGTGGTTTCCTCACGTTCGTTGCCGGGATTGGCGCTGTGCCAGGTGATGACCTGGGTTTGGCCGTGGACGGAGGAACCGTACTCCAGGATGCGGGTGAGGGACAGCGGGATATCCTGCATTGTGGAGAGCATGCGCACTACTTTAGCCGTGTCAGTGTGAGCGCGGGGGAAGGATGCGGTATAGTTATCCGCGACTGGCGGGGAAGGCTTTCCCCGCACCTCCGAGCTCCCTCCACGGTGCACACACCTGCGGTGACACTCTCATGGCAGTCCAACGGTGCGCGCGACGGTGAGAGGGGAGAGATACGCTCGCAGTCGCCTTCTTAAAATATCTCCCCGCGCTTGACCCGCGGCCGATTCCTTAAGTGCTTTCAGGAGTTCAACAAGGAGTCCTTCACGTTCCGTACCGCCGGGCCGGAGAGGGGGGAGAGCCAAGACAACCACCGCCCACGGGGATCGCGGTTGCGTGAACTCGCTGGTGGCGGAGGACCATCCCAATTACACACTGGCTTCCAACGCCCGCTTGGAACAGCACCACGCACAGTGCAGGTGCGGCAGACAAGACGGCGCGCGTTGGTGAAGCGACGAAAGGATATCCGTGAGCGATACGGACAAGACCGCAGCACAGGATCTCGCCTCCCTGAAGCTGCCGGAATTGCGCAAGCTAGCTGCGGAGCGCGGACTTCGCGGCGTCTCCGGACTGCGCAAGGGGGATCTCATTACTGCCCTGACCACCGGCCAGGTGCCGGCGCGCGGCGCGAAGGCCGCTGCCCAGGGCGAGGCTAAGGACGCACCCGCCGCAGAGGACTCCGCACAGAAGGAGTCGAAGAAGGACGCGCAGCCGCGCCGCGCGACCCGCAAGGCTTCCCGCCCTGCCGGCGCTGCTGACCAGGCCTCCGAGAAGCAGGAGCCTGAGAACACCCACAAGGGCGAGGACGGCGCTCAGGAGTCCGAGCAGAAGGACGGCCACGACGAGCAACGCTACGAGTCCCGCTCCCAGGCCCGCCGCGCCCGCCGTAACCGCGCGCGCCGCCAGGAGCGCGAGGCCCGCGAAGAAGCCAAGGGCAATAACAACGGCAACGGAAATGGCAACGGCGCCGAGGACAAGCAGTCCAAGTCGGAGGGTAACCAGTCCCGTGGCGGCAACAACTCCGACAACTCCGATAACGGGGACCACGGCAACGGTGGCAACAACGGCGGTGGCAATAACGGGGGCGGCAACAACAACCGCCGCGATAACCACCGCAACGATGATGACAACAACGGCGGCGGTGGCCGCCGCAATCGCCGTAACCGTCGCAACCGCCGCGGGCGTGACCGCGATGGCGGCGGCAACGGTGGCAATGACCTGCAGATCCGCGAGGGCGATGAAGTGCAGGTAGTCGGCGGCATCCTCGAGGTCGTCGACAACAACGTGGCCTTCCTGCGCACTACCGGCTACCGCGCGGCCAGCTCCGATGTCTTTGTCAACAACAACCTCGTGCGCCGCCTGGGCCTGCGCTCTGGCGACGCCCTGACCGGCAAGGTCAAGGTCTCGGGCCCGACCCACACCCACGGCAACGGCCGCAACCGCCGCAAGTACAACCAGCTCGTGGAGGTCGACACCGTCAACGGCCTGGATCCGTCCACCGCGAAGGAGCGCCCGGACTTCGCCAAGCTCACCCCGCTGTACCCGAACCAGCGCCTGCGCTTGGAGACGGATCCGAAGATCCTCACCACCCGCGTCATCGACCTCATCATGCCGATTGGTAAGGGCCAGCGCGCGCTCATCGTCTCCCCGCCGAAGGCCGGTAAGACGACGATCCTGCAAAATATCGCCAACGCCATCGCCACGAACAACCCGGAGTGCTACCTCATGGTCGTCCTCGTGGACGAGCGCCCCGAAGAGGTCACCGACATGCAGCGCAGCGTCAACGGTGAGGTCATCGCCTCCACCTTCGACCGCCCGCCGTCAGAGCACACCTCGGTGGCGGAGCTGGCCATCGAGCGCGCCAAGCGCCTGGTGGAGCAGGGCAAGGACGTCGTCGTCTTGCTTGACTCCATCACCCGCCTCGGCCGCGCTTACAACAACTCCTCCCCGGCATCCGGCCGCATCCTGTCCGGTGGTGTGGACTCCAACGCCCTGTACCCGCCGAAGCGCTTCCTGGGTGCTGCCCGCAACATCGAGAACGGCGGCTCGCTGACCATCATCGCCACCGCCATGGTGGAGACCGGCTCCACCGGTGACACCGTCATCTTCGAGGAGTTCAAGGGCACCGGCAACGCCGAGCTCAAGCTGGACCGCGCCATCTCCGAGCGCCGCATTTTCCCGGCCGTGGATGTCAACCCGTCCGGCACCCGCAAGGACGAGCTCCTGCTGGTTCCGGAGGAAGCACGCATCATGACCAAGCTGCGCCGCATCCTCTCCGGCCTGGACTCCTTCGCCGCTATTGACCTGCTGATTAAGCAGCTCAAGAAAACCCGCTCCAACGGCGAGTTCCTCATGCAGGTGGCCTCGTCCGCGCCCATGGCGGCTGACACGGATGAGGAGGACTACAAGTAATGTCTAACCAGGTTTCCCTCGTCGATGACATTGTCTCCGAGTTCCAAGGCATCGAAATGCAGATGGCTGACCCGGAGGTAGCCGGTGATCAGTCCCAATTCCGCAAGCTGTCCAAGCGCTACGCCGAACTGCGACCCATCGTCGCTGTGAACGACGAGTTGGTCCAGGCTCGCCAAGACCTGGCCGATGCCAAAGAGATGGCCTACGAGGACCACGAGTTCCAGCCCGAGGTCGACCGCCTTGAGCCACTCGTCGTCCAGCTGGAGGAAAAGCTCGCGGACCTGCTGGCCCCGCGCGATGAGCATGACTCCGAGGACATCATCATGGAGATCAAGGCCGGTGCCGGCGGCGAAGAGGCAGCACTCTTTGCCGGCGACCTGGCCCGCATGTACGAGCGCTACGCCGATAAGGTCGGCTTCCAGTGGGAGGTCCTAGGCCTCAACGAGTCCGACCTCGGCGGTGTGAAGGACATGTCCATCTCCTTCAAGTCCAAGACCCCCTCGCGCGATGGCGCGTGGAGCGTGTTCAAGTTTGAGGGCGGCGTCCACCGCGTGCAGCGCGTGCCGGTGACCGAGTCCCAGGGCCGAATCCAGACCTCCGCAGCTGGTGTGCTGGTCTACCCGGAACCGGAAGAAGTCGAAGCCGTCAACATCGATGATAAGGACATCCGCGTCGACGTTTACCGTTCCTCCGGTAAGGGCGGCCAGGGCGTGAATACCACCGACTCCGCGGTGCGTATTACCCACCTGCCGACCGGCCTGGTGGTGACCTGTCAGAAGGAACGCTCCCAGATCCAGAACAAGGCGCGCGCCCTGCAGGTGCTGCAGGCACGCCTGGACCAGATGGAGCGCGAGGCCCGCGAGGCCGAGGCCGGCGAGCAGCGTGCTTCCCAGGTGCGCACCATGGACCGCTCCGAGCGCATCCGCACCTATAACTGGCCGGAGAACCGCATCACCGACCACCGCATCGGATACAAGGCCAATAACTTGGATTCCGTGCTCAACGGTGACATGCAGGACCTCATTGATGCCCTGCAGGCCCAGGAGCGCGCGGAGCGCCTTGAGGCTGAGGACTAAGGCTAAGGCACGGTTTAGTTCGGTGACTTTTCACACCTATCGGGAGGCGCTTCGTGATGCCACGGAGCGCCTTCGCGCTGCCGGGGTACCTTCACCCGAGTGGGACGCGCGCCTGCTGGCTGCCCACCTCATCCACTGCGGCCACATGGACATCCCGCTTAACGAGGCTCCGATGCCCGGCTTTGACGTGGCATATGGGGCGTTGGTGGGGCGTCGTGAAGCGCGCGAGCCCCTCCAGCACATCCTGGGCGTGGCGTGGTTCGGCGCCCTCGAACTCGAGGTGGGCCCCGGCGTGTTCATCCCGCGCCCGGAGACGGAGGTGCTCGCCGACTGGGGAGTTAAATCTCTTCAGAGATTTAACTCGGGAAAGATGACGAAACTTGACCCGCAATCTCCCCGCGTCGTGGATCTGTGCGCCGGATCCGGGGCGCTGGCGCTGTACGTCGCCCACTATGTGCCGCAGGCCCAGGTGTGGGCAGTGGAGCTTGCCGACGCCGCCCTGGCCTACACCCGGCGCAATGCCGCAACCGCTGCGCGCGGCCGGGCGGGTTCTGTGAACGTGGTGCAGGGCGACGTCACCGACGCCCAGCTCTTGTCGGAGCTGCACGACACCGTTGACCTCGTGCTCACCAACCCACCCTACGTTCCGGAGACCCCGGACCTGGACCCAGAGGTCTACCAGGATCCGCACGATGCGGTGTTTGGGGGAGCAGACGGCATGGAGACCATCACCGCGATGATCCCGACCATCGCCGCGCTGCTGCGCCCCGGCGGGCGGGTGGGCATTGAGCACGACGACGAGACCTCCCAACAAGTGCAGGAAGCCCTGCGCGCGCACGGCGGCTTCAGCGATATCGAGGTGCTCAAGGACCTCACTGGCACCGCACGATTTGTCACAGCGAAGCGGGGAGTACAGTAGATTGGTCGAAGATTGGTCGACAAGCCGATAGGAACGGGATTAAAGGAGAGACCAATGCAGGGACAGATTTATAACTGTGCGGACGCTGCTGAGCGCGAGGAAGGCATGGCACTTGCCGTCAAAGCAGCCAAGTCAGGCCGACTCGTCGTGATGCCCACCGACACGCTCTACGGGCTGGGCTGCGATGCTTTCGATAACGATGCCGTGGCCAGCCTTTTGGCCACCAAGCACCGCGGCCCGGACATGCCGGTGCCGGTGCTCGTCGGCTCCTGGGACACCGTCAAGGGGCTTGTCGCTTCGTTGGATGACACCGCGCAGACCCTCATCGAGGCCTTCTGGCCGGGTGGGCTGTCCATCGTGGTGCCGCAAGCGCCTTCGCTGCCTTGGAACTTGGGAGATACCCGCGGCACGGTGATGCTGCGCATGCCGTTGCACCCCATTGCCATTGAACTCCTCCGCGAGGTCGGCCCCATGGCGGTCTCCTCCGCGAACATTTCCGGACAAACCCCGCCGACCACCGCGATTGCCGCCAAGCAGCAGCTGGGCAAGGCCGTCACGGTCTACCTGGATGGGGGAGAAGCCCAGGTGGGCAAGCCCTCCACCATTATCGATCTATCCGGTCCGCGCCCCTACCTCTTGCGCGAAGGCGCGCTGAGCGCCGAGCAGATTGGCGAGGTCATCGGAGTGTCTGCAGAGTCCTTGCGCACCCGGCCGGGTAGCCAATCCTCTTAAGGAGACATCAGTGGCTGGAACCGGAGTGCCGCTGCGCGAACTGGCGTTGATCATTTTCGTCGCGGCGGCGTTTACCTACATCACCACCGGACTGGTGCGCAGCGTCTTGGTGCGCAGCGGCCAGGTGGCGGAGATTCGTCTGCGTGATAGTCACTCGCAACCCACCCCGCAGTTGGGTGGCGTTGCCATGTTCACGGGGTTTGCGGCTGCTGTCTATCTCGCGGGCCAGCTTCCAGCCTTGACTCGCGGGTTTATGCCGGTCACGCCGGAGATGAACGCTGTGCTGTGGTCAGCCGCGGCCATTGTCATCGTCGGCGTGGTGGATGACCTGCTGGAACTGAGTGCTCTGGTCAAGCTGATCGGGCAATTGGTGGCGGCGGCCATCATGAGCGGTCTCGGTCTGACGTGGACTCTTCTCTTCTTGCCCTTTGGTGATGGAACCACGGTCATCCTCGACCAGGTCCAGGGAACACTCTTGACTACGTTCTTTACGGTCCTGCTCATCAACGCCATCAACTTCGTGGACGGGCTCGATGGGCTGGCTGCCGGGCTGGGCATGATTGCAGGTGGTGCCATCCTGGTTTTCTCGCTGACCGTGCTGCACGACCAGGGTGGGGCGGTCTCCGCCTATCCGCCGGCGATTATCGCGGCGGCGCTGGTGGGCGTGTGCGCCGGGTTCCTCCCGCATAATTTTGAACCCTCCCGCATCTTCATGGGGGACAGCGGGGCGATGCTCATTGGCTTGCTGCTGGCGGCTGCATCCACCTCCGCGTCGGGCAAGATCAACATGTCGCTCTATGGAACCGTGGACATCGTGGCGCTGATGTCGCCCGTCATCGTCGTGGTAGCCGCCGTCTTTATTCCAGTCCTGGACCTTGTCTGGGCCGTGATCCGGCGCGTATCCCAGGGGCGCTCGCCCTTCGCCGCGGACAAGGCCCACATCCACCACCGGCTGCTCTCGCTGGGACATACACACCGCCGCACCGTGTTGGTGCTGTACCTATGGGTCTCTGCGGTGGCCTTCGGGGCGGTCTCTTTTTCCATCGTCCCCGCGCCCGTGGCCGTCGTACTAGCGCTTGTCGCGCTCGTCGTTGCCTTTGGCGTGACCCTAATTCCGCTGCGCCAGGGCAAGCTTGGGCGCCAGCCGCGTCCCACCAGCGTGGTGCTGGAAACGGATCCCTCCTGAGGTAGGGTATGGGGCTGTGACTGATTCAACGACCTCCGAAGAGCTTTCGCCGTACGACGATCATCGGCGCCCCCTCAAGCGTGCGCTCCGCCTCGGAGCCATCGGCCTTGTCGTCGTGACCATCGCGTCCCTGGCTATCTGGGGCGGTGTCCGCGGGTTGCCTGGGATCTGGGGCGTACTCGTCGGCGCGGCCATTGGCGGTGGCTTCGTGCTCTTTACCGCGGCCTCAGTTCTTCTTACCGCGCGCACCACGCCGTCGACAACGATGGCGGTGGTGCTCGGCGGCTGGCTGCTCAAGGTGGTCATCCTGATTATGGTGCTGTTGCTGATTAAGGATCTTGAGTTCTACGACACGATGGCGCTTTTCGTCACCGTGCTGCTGGCGCTGGCGGTAACACTCGGCACTGAGGTCTGGGGTGTGATTACATCCAACGTGACCTACGTGTCTTAGCCAGTCTCGACCTTTTAGAGTGAGCCACTGCTTCCGGTGACCCCGGGAGGGTGGCTTTTGTGTAGTTAAGTGGCCACGGCGACAGCCCCCGTTACCCCCGTCAAGGTGGGAAAACGCGGGTGTGTGACCAAATACACTTGGCGGGGTTTCGGCAGAATGTGGGCGTTTTATAGGGCCCACTGGCACTAGGCTGTGCCTTTAGGGCCGCAACGGGTCCCCCACGTGCGAAAACTTGAGGGCGAACTGATAGCATTCTCTTCGGGTTACCGCGGGTTAGCGTCATGCTATCCCGAAAAAGTACGGTTTATCCTTGCCCTGTTTACGCTGATGTGCGACGGAGTCCGTAGACAGGGCAAAGAGCTTGAGACGTCCATCGCACCACATAGCCTTCGACAAGCTGTGTGGCCCGAACACGGGAGAGAACGCTGAGCGTTACGACATTGGCCATGAAGGGTGAGTTTCACGCACCCGAACTGGATCCAGAATTTTTCCCGGGGCACGTAACCGATGATGGTGAAGTCGTCGATCTTCTTTTCGCCGATTTCGCCAACGGTTGGTTCGCTTTGGATCGCATCATGCTGGTTCGTCTGTTCATGGCGGCCATCCTGGTGCTCCTTTTTGTTGTCGCCTTCAGGAACCCGAAGCTGGTTCCTAAAGGATTGCAAAACGTAGCGGAGCATGCGATTGACTTCGTACGAATTCACATCGCAGAAGACATCTTGGGCCGCAAGGAAGGACGTCGATTCCTTCCGATCTTGGCCACGATCTTCTTCGGTGTTTTGTTCTGGAACGTAGCAACTATTGTTCCAGCTCTAAACATCTCTCCGAACGCTCGTATTGGTATGCCAATCGTGCTGGCTGTCGTCGCGTACATCGCCATGATTTACGCCGGCGCCAAGCGCTTTGGCTTCGGCAAGTTCATCAAGTCCTCGGTGGTTATTCCTAACCTGCCGCCGTTGCTGCACGTGCTTGTCGTGCCGATTGAGGCTTTCTCTACGTTTGTCATGCGCCCAGTCACGCTGGCTCTTCGTCTGATGGCGAACTTCCTGGCTGGCCACCTCATTTTGGTCCTGTTGTACTCGGCAACGAACTTCTTCTTCTTCCAGTTCAACGGTTGGACCGCACTGAGTGGCCTCACTCTGGTCGCAGCGGTTCTGTTCACGCTGTACGAAATTATCGTCATCTTCCTGCAGGCATACATTTTCGCCCTGCTGACGGCGGTATACATCGAACTGTCGCTGCATGCAGATTCGCACTAACAACAACGCGAACCTCGCGGTTAACTAAATACCCCAAAACCACCACATCCCCCGCGGAAGAATCCGTGGGAAAACTTTGAAAGGGAACGACTTTCATCATGAACGAAATCATTCTTGCTCAGGCTGCTGACGAGTCCACCCTCAAGGGCCTCGGCGCCATCGGCTACGGCATCGCAACCATCGGCCCGGGTCTGGGCATCGGTATCCTCGTCGGCAAGACCGTCGAGGGCATGGCACGTCAGCCGGAGATGGCTGGCCAGCTGCGTACCACCATGTTCCTGGGTATCGCCTTCGTTGAGGCCCTCGCCCTGATTGGCCTCGTTGCAGGCTTCCTGTTCTAAAGAGCGCTTTACACAAAGTAAATCGAACTTTAAGAACGGAGCCCCATGAACAACGTCATTTACTACCTTGCAGCAGAAGGAAGTGAAACCCTGCCCCTCGAGTCGGGCAACTCTATCCTTCTGCCCAAGATGTACGACTTGGTCTGGTCGATCATTCCGTTCACCATCATCCTGATTGTGTTCTGGAAGCTCGTTCTTCCGGCATACAACAAGATGCTGCAGGAGCGTGAAGACCGGATCGAAGGTGGCCTTAAGCGTGCGGAGGCTCAGCAGGCCGAAGCAAAGGCCGCTCTGGAAAAGTACAATGCTCAGCTCGCTGACGCGCGAGCAGAGGCTGCGGAGATTCGTGAGCAGGCGCGCGAGCGCGGCAAGCTGATCGAGGCAGAGGCTAAGGAAGCTGCAGAAGAAGAGTCTCGTCGCATTCTGACCGCTGGCGAGAAGCAGCTTGAAGCTTCCCGCGCACAGGTCGTGTCTGAGCTGCGTTCCGACATCGGACAGAACTCCATCAACCTGGCAGAGAAGCTGCTCGGCGGCGAACTTTCGGACGCCACCAAGCAGTCCTCCACCATTGATAACTTCCTGTCCGAGCTCGACACTGTGGCACCGGCCGGAAAGTAGGCAACGATGAAGGCAGCTAGCCGCGAAGCACTCGCTACCGTTGAGTCCAAGCTGGATGAGTTCCTCTCCGGTGACCGCTCGGTGGCGACTGCTACCCAGGCAGGCCAGGACCTCTTTGAGGTGGTCCGCGTTCTCGACGGCGACCGCGAGCTGCGCGTCGCGCTGACCGACGACGCCTCCACCTCTGAGGAGCGCAAGTCCCTGGTCCAGACCCTTTTCGGCGGCAAGGTTTCCCCGGTAGCACTGCAGGTGCTCCAGGAGGCAGCCGCCGCACAGTGGTCGACCCCGCGTGATATCGCCCGCGGCCTTATCATCCTTGGCCGTCGCGCACTGCTGCGCGGCGCTGAGTTTGAGGGCAAGCTGGGCCAGGTGGAAGACGAACTCTTCTCCCTGTCGCGCGTGCTTGACCGCGAAGGCGAACTGACCCAGCTGCTTTCAGACCGTACTGCGACGTCCGACCGCAAGGTTGGGCTGCTGGCAAGCGTGCTCTACGGCAAGGTCACGATGGTTACTGAAGCGCTTGCGCTGCAGGCCATTGGCCGCCCGGAGCAGAACCCGATTGATGATCTCGCCGGATTGGCGGACACTGCAGCCAAGCTGCAGGGCCGTACCATCGCGCGCGTGACCTCGGCGGGTGAGCTGAACGATAGCCAGCGGGCAGCACTCGCTGAAAAGCTGGGCAAAATTTATGGTCGTGCGATGTCCATCCACTCTGAGGTTGACACCAGCCTCCTCGGTGGTATGACCATCCGCGTCGGCGACGAAGTCATCGATGGTTCGACGGCAGGCAAGATTGCTCGCCTTCGCGCGCAGATGGCATAAGCCGAAACGACAGAAACGATTAAGTAATTGCTGGAAGATACTACCGAGAGCAGGAAGAACATGGCGGAGCTGACGATCTCCTCCGACGAGATCCGTAGCGCGATTGCGAACTACACCTCGAGCTACTCCGCGGAGGCCTCCCGTGAGGAGGTCGGCGTGGTCATTTCGGCAGCTGACGGTATTGCGCAGGTTTCGGGCCTGCCGTCCGTCATGGCGAATGAGCTGCTCGAGTTCCCCGGCGGCGTAATTGGCGTCGCACAGAACCTTGACACCAACTCCATCGGTGTCGTGGTCTTGGGCAACTTCGAGTCGCTTAAAGAAGGCGACGAGGTCAAGAGGACCGGCGAGGTTCTCTCCATCCCTGTGGGCGAGGAATTCCTCGGCCGCGTTATCAACCCCCTGGGCCAGCCGATTGACGGCATGGGCCCGATCACCGCTGAAGAGGACCGCGTCCTCGAGCTGCAGGCACCGTCCGTGCTGCAGCGTCAGCCGGTGGAAGAGCCGATGCAGACCGGCATCAAGGCTATTGACGCGATGACCCCGATTGGTCGCGGTCAGCGTCAGTTGATCATTGGTGACCGTAAGACGGGTAAGACCGCCGTTTGTATCGACACCATCCTGAACCAGAAGGCTAACTGGGAGTCTGGCGACAAGAACAAGCAGGTCCGCTGCATCTACGTCGCCATCGGCCAGAAGGGCTCCACCATTGCTGGTGTGCGCCACACCCTGGAGCAGCACGGCGCTCTGGAGTACACCACCATCGTGGCTGCTCCGGCATCCGACGCCGCCGGCTTCAAGTGGCTGGCACCGTTCTCCGGTGCAGCTCTGGGTCAGCACTGGATGTACCAGGGCAACCACGTCCTGATCATTTACGATGATC
Source organism: Corynebacterium sp. HMSC074A09 (assembly GCF_001811545.1). NCBI lineage: Bacteria > Bacillati > Actinomycetota > Actinomycetes > Mycobacteriales > Corynebacteriaceae > Corynebacterium > Corynebacterium sp. HMSC074A09. The sequence goes on from NZ_KV805153.1 coordinate 79,444, forward strand.
TGACCAAGCAGGCTGAGGCCTACCGTGCGATTTCCCTTCTGCTGCGCCGTCCGCCGGGCCGCGAGGCTTACCCGGGCGACGTCTTCTACCTCCACTCCCGTCTGCTGGAGCGTGCTGCAAAGCTCTCTGACGACATGGGTGCAGGTTCCATGACCGCACTGCCGATCATTGAGACCAAGGCGAACGACGTCTCCGCCTTCATTCCGACCAACGTTATTTCTATTACCGACGGCCAGGTCTTCCTGGAGTCCGACCTGTTCAACCAGGGCGTCCGTCCGGCAATTAACGTCGGTGTGTCCGTCTCCCGTGTTGGTGGTGCCGCACAGACCAAGGGTATGAAGAAGGTTGCCGGTAACCTCCGTCTCGAGCTGGCTGCCTACCGTGACCTGCAGGCCTTCGCGGCCTTCGCATCCGACCTGGATCCGGCTTCCAAGGCTCAGCTGGAGCGCGGTGAGCGCCTCGTCGAGCTGCTCAAGCAGTCCGAGTCCTCCCCGCAGCCTGTCGAGTACCAGATGGTGTCCATCTTCCTCGCAGACCAGGGCATCTTCGACGTCGTTCCCGTCGAGGACGTACGCCGCTTCGAGAAGGAGCTGCACGACCACCTCAACTCTGCAACCCCGCAGGTGTTCGAGCAGATCCAGGGCGGTACCGCTCTGACCGACGAGTCCAAGGATGCACTTGTTGCAGCAGCAAAGGACTTCACTCCGTCCTTCCGCACGACCGAGGGCAACAACCTTGGTACCGAGGCGCCGGTTGACCCGCTCGCCGCGGATGATGTGAATAAGACCGAGCTCAACGTCTCCCGCAAGACGGCCAAATAGAGTTTCGCACGCTCTAAGAATTAACCGTCTAGAAAAAGAAGGGAGGAGCGAACACCATGGCTAATCTTCGTGAACTGCGTGACCGTATCCGGTCCGTCAATTCCACCAAGAAGATCACCAAGGCACAGGAGCTCATTGCTACCTCGCGCATTACCAAGGCTCAGGCCAGGGTAGAAGCGGCGCAGCCTTATGCACGTGAACTGTCCAACGTGCTTAACAAGCTGGCGGCGCACACGTCCTTGGATCACCCGATGCTCCGGGAACGCGAAGATGCGAAGGTTGCCGCTATTCTCGTGGTCTCTTCGGACCGCGGTATGTGCGGTGGCTACAACAACAACATCTTCAAGAAGGCGGCCGAGCTGGAAGCCCTGCTCAAGAGCGAGGGTTTCGAGACCGTCCGCTACGTGACCGGCAACAAGGGCGTTGGCTTCTACAAGTTCCGTGAGGACGAGGTCGCAGGCAGCTGGACTGGATTCTCGCAGGATCCGACCTGGGAAAAGACGCACGATGTGCGCCGCCACATTATCGACGGCTTCGTCGCCGGTTCGAACGGCCAGGCCAAGACCCGCGAGGGCATTAACGTGGAGGGCGAGACCGTTCGCGGTTTCGACCAGGTACACGTCGTGTACACCGAGTTCGAGTCCATGCTGACCCAGACCGCGCGTGTGCAGCAGCTGCTGCCGGTGGTACCGGTTATCGAGGAAGAGGACTACAACCTGGGTGAGTCCGCGCTTTCCGACGCCGAGCCGAACAATCAGATCACCCCTGATTACGACTTCGAGCCGGATGCGGACACCCTGATGGAAGCGCTGCTTCCGCAGTACGTGTCTCGCCTCCTATTTGCGATGTTCTTGGAGTCCTCGGCCTCCGAGTCCGCCGCACGCCGTACCGCAATGAAGTCTGCAACCGACAACGCTACCGAGCTGGTCAAGGACCTCTCGCGCGTGGCCAACCAGGCCCGTCAGGCGCAGATTACCCAAGAAATCACAGAGATCGTCGGTGGCGCTGGGGCGCTCGCCGAAAGCGCAGAAAGTGACTAGATTATGACTACAGCTCTGCAAGAGCAGAACACACAGTCGTCGGCTACCGCCGGCCGTGTGGTGCGTGTCATCGGTCCGGTCGTCGACGTGGAGTTTCCGCGTGGCGGGCTGCCGGCACTGTACAACGCACTGACCGTCGAGGTGACCCTCGAGGCTGTTGCAAAGACCGTCACCCTTGAGGTCGCTCAGCACCTCGGTGACAACCTCGTCCGTGCCGTGTCCATGGCTCCGACCGACGGCCTCGTCCGCGGTGCCGCCGTGACCGACACCGGCAAGCCGATTTCCGTCCCGGTGGGCGATGTGGTCAAGGGCCACGTCTTCAACGCCCTCGGTGACTGCCTTGACCAGCCGGGTCTGGGCCGCGATGGCGAGCAGTGGGGCATCCACCGCGAGCCGCCGGCTTTCGACCAGCTCGAGGGTAAGACCGAGATTCTGGAGACCGGTATTAAGGTCATCGACCTGCTGACCCCGTACGTGAAGGGCGGCAAGATCGGCCTGTTCGGTGGTGCAGGTGTGGGTAAGACCGTTCTTATCCAGGAGATGATTACTCGTATCGCACGCGAGTTCTCCGGTACCTCCGTCTTCGCCGGCGTCGGCGAGCGCACCCGTGAGGGCACCGACCTCTTCCTCGAGATGGAAGAGATGGGCGTTCTCCAGGACACCGCACTTGTCTTCGGCCAGATGGATGAGCCGCCAGGAGTCCGTATGCGCGTGGCTCTGTCCGGCCTGACCATGGCGGAGTACTTCCGCGATGTGCAGAACCAGGACGTGCTGCTGTTCATCGACAACATCTTCCGTTTCACCCAGGCCGGTTCTGAGGTGTCGACCCTGCTGGGCCGCATGCCTTCCGCCGTGGGTTACCAGCCGACTCTGGCTGATGAGATGGGTGTGCTGCAGGAGCGTATTACCTCCACCAAGGGTAAGTCCATTACCTCCCTGCAGGCCGTCTACGTGCCGGCCGATGACTACACCGACCCGGCTCCGGCGACCACCTTCGCCCACCTCGATGCCACCACCGAGTTGGACCGTGGTATTGCTTCGAAGGGTATTTACCCGGCAGTGAACCCGCTGACCTCTACCTCTCGTATTCTGGAGCCGTCCATCGTGGGCGAGCGCCACTACGAGGTTGCACAGCGCGTCATCGGTATCCTGCAGAAGAACAAGGAGCTTCAGGACATCATCGCCATCCTTGGTATGGACGAGCTGTCTGAGGAAGACAAGATTACCGTTCAGCGTGCTCGCCGTATCGAGCGCTTCCTGGGCCAGAACTTCTTCGTCGCAGAGAAGTTCACCGGCCTGCCGGGCTCCTACGTGCCGCTGGCCGATACCATCGATGCTTTCGAGCGCATCTGCAACGGCGAATTCGACCACTACCCGGAGCAGGCCTTCAACGGCCTGGGTGGCTTGGACGACGTCGAGGCTGCGTACAAGAAGCTGACTGAGAAGAAGTAGGGAGAGGCACATGGCTGACATCACCGCCGAATTGGTTTCCGTCGAGCGCCTGCTGTGGACCGGAAAGGCCACCATGGTGACGGCTGAGACCACCGAGGGTGAGATCGGCGTGCTTCCTGGTCATGAGCCCATGGTCGGTCAGTTGATCGACAATGGTGTTGTGACCATCCACCCAGTCGACGGCGACCGTCGCGTCGCTGCAGTCCAGGGTGGCTTCCTCTCCGTGTCCGAGAACAAGATCACCGTCCTCGCCGATTGGGCCATCTGGGCCCGCGAGGTCGATGAAGCCCAGGCACAGGAAGACCTGAAGTCTGAGCGTGAGTTGACAAGGTCTCGCGGCGAAGCTGCACTGCGCGCCGTACGCCGCTTCAACAGCTAACGGATGAGCGGAGAGGGAACCGACGGGCAGCAATGACCGCCCTTCCCACTTTCACTTAGGAACCCCACAACCTCGCTAAGAGGGGGTGGGGTTCCTTCGTCTTCTCCGCCCCCAAGACGAGTAACTCTGAGCAATGACTAGCGTTGTCTACTCCAACGGCGGTACAATCAACCCATGAATTCTCAGGTGCTTCAGGGGCTAACAATTCTTTTAGGTCTGTGTGCACTGGTCCTTCTGGTTTTCCTCATCCTGGCGGCGGTGCGCTTTTTCACCGTGCGCTCCCGCGGCACGAGCATCCTTTTGCGCCAACTACCGTCGAAGGACTCTCATTCTTGGCGTCATGGTCTCGTGCGCTATGACGGCGAGTATATGAATTACTTTAAGCTTCGCTCCGTCATGCCGCGCGCCAATAAGCGTTTTAATCGCCTCGACATCGAATTGGGTAAGACTCGCCCGATGGACGATGACGAGGCTTCTTTTATGCCCTCGGATCACCAAATTATCCAGATTCGCATCGATGGGCGGGACTACGAGATTGCCTCCGATGCGCAGGGCATTATGGCCCTGAACGCGTGGGTGGAGTCGGCTCCGTCGAAGCGCCAAGAAAAGCTGGACTATCACCAGATGCGCCAACGGGCTACCCGTTTACCTAAGAAGTAGCGCTCAACGATAGGGTAGAGGACATGCGTCTTGTCATCGCCCAATGCTCCGTAGACTACGTCGGCCGCCTCGACGCCCACCTTCCGATGGCGGATCGGCTCATCCTCATTAAGGCCGATGGTTCGGTGTCCATCCACGCGGATGATCGCGCCTACAAGCCCTTGAACTGGATGACGCCGCCGTGCACCTTTGAGGAGTCAGCGATTGAGGATATCGATGGCGAAGACACCGGGGAAAAGCTGTGGTTGGTGGAGAACCCCAAGGGTGAGCAGCTGCGCATCACCATTGCTGCGATCCACCAGGATATCGACATGGAGCTAGGTGAAGATCCGGGCTTGGTCAAGGACGGTGTGGAGGCCCACCTGCAAGAGCTGCTGGCCGAGCACATCGAAACGTTGGGGGAGAAGTACTCTCTGGTGCGCCGCGAGTACCCCACGGCTATTGGCCCGGTGGACATTATGGCGAAGAACGCTGAGAACGAGTTCGTCGCCGTGGAGGTCAAACGCCGCGGGGGCATCGATGGCGTCGAGCAGCTCACGCGCTACCTCGAACTGCTTAACCGCGATGATTTGCTAGCACCCGTGCATGGTGTCTTCGCCGCGCAGGAAATCAAGCCCCAAGCCAGGACACTGGCGGAGGACCGCGGCATCCGCTGCGTGGTCCTGGATTACCAGGAGCTGCGCGGCATCGAATCCAACGAGCTGCGGTTGTTCTAGTGCCACGCCGCAACCGCAGAATCTGCGAGGAGCCGCGCTCGCTGCCGCGCGATGGCAGCGCCTTCCTGGGCTCGCAGACGGTGGCAGGGCCGAGCTGGACCAATGGCGAGCCCTTCATCATGCGGCACGTCGGCAGCGCTGCCGCCCAGAAGTATTACGTCTGTCCAGGATGCAACCAAAACATCCCTCCCGGGGTGGCGCACATCGTGGCCTGGCCACGGGATACCGGTGGGCGCGGTGAGGACCGTCGACACTGGCACCGGCACTGCTGGGACCGGCGGTAGGATGGCGGGCATGATTGTTGCCTTTTCCGTAGCGCCCACTGTCGTGGGCGATGAAAGCGCTGAAATGTCCGAGGCCGTGGCCGAAGCAGTGCGTGTTGTCCGTGCTTCGGGCTTGCCCAATGAGACCAATTCCATGTTCACCATCATCGAGGGTGAATGGGACGAGGTCTTCGCGGTCATTAAGGAGGCCACCGATGCCGTACGCGCCGTGTCGCCGCGCACGAGCCTGGTGATTAAGGCCGATATCCGCGAAGGCGTGACCGGGCAGATCACCCAAAAAGTAGATTCCGTTAACCGTTACCTGGAGGAGAATAAGTGACCGGACCGTACGTAGGAGGAGCCCTCGACCTGGGTGCGATCAAGCAGCAGGCGGAGGCACGGGCGCAAGCCCAGACACAGGCTGCAAGCGCCGGAGCCGCTAGCTCCGGCGGCTCCAGCGAAGGGATCGCGCCCTTCTTCGAGGTCACCGAGCAGAACTTTGAGAATGACTTGGTACGCCGCTCCGCGGAGGTGCCGGTTATTGCCTTGATCGGCTCGCCGCGCTCGCCTGCCTCCGAGCAGCTCAAGAAGGACTTCGAGGAGATGGCGGCCGCCGGTGGGCTGAAGTTCATCGTCGGATATATCAACGCTGATGTGGTGCCCCAGGTGGCGCAGGTCTTCGGCGTGCAGAATCTGCCGACCACCGTTGCCATTGCAGCCGGCCAGCCAGTCACCAACTTCGAGGGCGGACAGCCGCGTGAGAACCTGGAGCAGTGGATCGCGGCGATCGTTGAGAAGCTCGGCCCCCAGCTCAAGGGCTTGTCTGAACAGGGCGAGGCGGGGGAGAGCCCCGCAGAGGAAGCAGCGGATCCGCGCCTGAGCCTTGCGGAAGACGCACTCAACCGCGGCGATTTCGATGCGGCCATTGCGACCTACGATGAGATCTTGGCCGCCGAGCCAGACAACGTGGAGATTAAGCAAGCGCGCGACACCACACTGCTGCTCAAGCGTTTGGACCCAGCTAATCGCAGCGAGGATCCCATCGCCGCGGCGGATGCCGCCCCGGAGGATGTGGCCAAGCAGCTCGATGCCGCCGACGCGGAGGTTGTCGCCGGTGCCCCTGACCGCGCCTTCGAGCGCCTCATCGACGCCATGAAGCGCACCGCCGGGGATGACAAGGAGCAGCTCAAGACTCGCCTCTTGGAGCTCTTTGGGCTCTTCGACTCCGGCGACCCTCGCGTGCTTGCTGCGCGCACGAAGCTGGCAAGCGCGCTGTACTAAAGACGGCGTAGTAATAGTGCCCGGCTTGTGCTGGGGCCGAGAGTGACCTTCCAGGACTGTCGCGGGTTGAACCCTCAGGATGACTCAACTGAGTCCTCTCTGAGGGTCTTTTGCGTTAAATCTATTATGTGAGTTGAAGCATGCTACATTCCTTCTAGTGTTATCACGCACACTGGTTGTTTAACTCTTTCAGGAGGACTCTCATGCGCAAGCTCCTCGGCGTCGTCGGCGCCGCCTCTCTTGCTTTTACCCTTGCCGCCTGCGGAAGCGACGGCTCCGATAGTGCCGGCGGTGCCAACTATGTTCGCGTTCTGGGCACCGAGCCGCAGCAGGGGCTTATCCCCGCGATGACGAATGAGAACGGTGGCGGACGCATCGTCGACATGCTGTTTTCCGGATTGGTGTACTACGACGCTGACGGCAACGTGCACAACGAGATGGCCGAGTCCATTGACAAGGAAGGGGACAAGACTTACAAGGTCACGCTCAAGCCGGACCTGAAGTTCTCCGATGGCTCCGCCGTAACCGCGGCTACTTTCGTCGATACGTGGAACTACGCTGTAGCCAACGAACAGCTCAATGAGAGCTTCTTCTCCTCCATTAAGGGCTACGGTGAAGGCGTCAAAGAAATGGAGGGCCTCAAGGTCATCGATGAGCGCACCTTCACCATCGAGCTCACCCAACCGGAAAGCGACTTTCCGAGCCGCTTAGGTTACAACGCGTACTTCCCGGTGCCTGCGGCCGCACTGGAGGACCCACAGGCTTTCGGCGAGACCCCGGTGTCCAACGGTCCGTACAAGATCAAGGAATGGAACCACAACCAGAACCTGATCATCGAGCCGAACCCGGAGTATAAGGGCGACCGCGCAGCGCAGAACGACGGCATCGAATTCGCCTTCTACGCCGACTCTAGTGCTGCGTACATGGACCTGCTGGCGAATAACCTCGATGTGCTCGAAGCCATTCCTTCATCCGCTTTCGGCAGCTATGAGCAGGACCTGGCCGGCCGCGAGGAGACCAAGCCGGCTGCCACCTACCTGGAGATGTCCATCCACGTAGAAACGCCTCATTTCAGTGGGGAAGAGGGCACGCTGCGACGCAAGGCAATCTCGATGGCCATCAACCGTGAGGAGATCGCGGAGACCATCTTCCATGGCACCCGCACCCCGGCCCGGGAGTTCACCTCACCGGTGCTGAACGGGTACAACGACAGCCTGCCGGGTTCGGAGAACCTGGACTATAACCCGGAGGAAGCCAAGAAGCTGTGGGCGGAGGCCGACAAGAAGTACGGTGCTTTTGAAGGCACGTTCCCGATCAACTATAACACCGATGGTGACAACAAGGACTGGGCTGATGCGGTGGCTAACAGCATCAGCAACGCGCTGGGAATCCAGGCCGTGGGCAACCCTTACCCGGACTTCAAGTCCTTCCGCGATGCCTACCGCACCGAGCGTATGGACGGCGCCTACCGCACGGCGTGGTTCGCCGACTATCCCTCGATGGGTAACTTCCTTGGGCCAAACTTCACCACGGGCGTAGCTTCGAATGACTCGAAGTACTCCAACCCGGAATTCGATGAACTGATTGTGAAGGCCAACGGCGCCGCGAACGAGGAGGAAGCCGCGAAGCTCTACAACCAGGCACAGGAGCTGCTGCTGCGTGACCTTCCCTCCATCCCGCTGTTCTACCCGAACGTGGTCGGCGGGTGGTCGGAGAACGTCCAGGACGTGACATTCAACTGGAAGTCCCTGCCGGTGTACTACGCGGTGAAGAAGAACTAGGGATCTGGTCCTACAGACACACCGCAATATGACTAAAGTGCGGAGGCATGACCTCCGTACTTTTTCTTTGCAATACCAACCGGGGCAAGTCTCAGATGGCGGCTGCCTTAGCTAGGAAGCATGCGCCCGATTGGGAAGTTCACTCTGCAGGCGTAAAGACCACTGAACAGCACCGTGAGCAGGGGGGTGAACGCTGAGGCGCAGGCTTCCCTTGCAAAGGTCGGAGCGGACATGGAAGGTACGCCGACGCTGCTTGATGCCGGCCTCGCGTCTTCGGTGGATCACGTCGTCATCGTCGGTGATGCCGACTATGACGGAGTGGCTGAGCGTTGGGAGATTGAGGACCCGTCCGTGCGTGGCCTAGAGGGAGAAGCGCGTATGGATGCGCTGCGCGATGACATTGATGCTCGCGTAAGAGCTTTCCTTGATGGTCACGCGCAGGACTGAAAACTGAAACTGCCTGAGTTGCCAAAACTAGGGGCTGGAATTCGATCCCAGCGGTGATCTTTGGCAACTCGGGCAGTTGTATTTTGAGAAACTAGCCACGGAAGGCATACCACTGCACCGAGTTGGCCGGCAGGTGCAGCTGTACGTGGTTGCCTTCGGAGCGCACGCGGTGGGCAAGGTCGTTGCCAGCGCCTTGATAGACGGCGTCGTCTGTGTTGATGACCAGCTCCCATTCGCCATCGCGCGGCACCCAGAGGTCATAGTTCGGCACGGAACTGCCGGAGAAGTTGCACACCGCCAACAGGGCAGAGCCGTCCTTGCCGTAGCGGACGTAGCCGAGCATGTTGTTATTCGAGTCATCAGCCTTGACCCACTGGAAGCCATCTTGTGTAAAGTCCTGGGTCCACAGGGCTGGCTGTTGCTTGTACACCGCGTTGAGGTCGCGCACTAAGCGCTTGATGCCGTGGTGCCACTCGTTGCCCCAGCCCTCCAAGTTGGACCAGTCCACAGAGTGGCCCTCTGCCCATTCGGTGGTCTGGCCAAACTCTTGGCCCATGAACATCAGCTGCTTGCCCGGGTGGGAGAACATGTAGCCATACAGTGCGCGCAGGCCCGCGGCCTTATTCCAGTCATCGCCCGGCATGCGCTCCCACAAGGAGCCCTTGCCGTGGACCACTTCGTCGTGGCTAAACGGCAGTACGTAGCGCTCCGAATAGGCGTAGACCATGGAGAAGGTGAGCTCGCCGTGGTGGTAGCGGCGGTGAATCGGCTCGTGCTTGAAGTACTCCAGGGTGTCGTTCATCCAGCCCATGTTCCACTTCAGGCTAAAGCCCAGTCCGCCCTCATGCGTCGGGGCGGTTACGCCTGGCCAGGAGGTGGATTCCTCGGCGATGGTCAGGACGCCCGGGTGGTTACGGTTCAGCGTGGCGTTGGTCTCCTGGAGGAATTGGACTGCCTCAAGGTTTTCGCGCCCGCCGTAGATATTGGGCAGCCATTCTTCGCGGGAGTAGTCCAGGTAGAGCATGGATGCAACGGCGTCGACTCGCAGGCCATCCACGTGGAACTCCTCGGCCCAGTACAGGGCGTTAGCCACGAGGAAGTTGCGCACCTCGTTGCGACCGAAGTCGAAGACGTAGGTGCCCCAATCGGCCTGCTCACCGCGGCGCGGATCGGGGTGCTCGTAGAGTGCCTGCCCATCGAAGCGGCCCAGCGCCCATTCGTCCTTGGGGAAGTGCGCGGGAACCCAGTCAACGAAGACGCCGATGCCTGCCTTGTGCAGGTCGTTGATGAGCGCGCGTAGCTCGTCCGGGGTGCCCCAGCGCGCGGAGGGAGCGTAGTAGCCGGAGACCTGGTAGCCCCAGGATCCACCGAAGGGGTGCTCGGCTACAGGTAGCAGTTCCACGTGGGTAAAGCCATGCTCCAACAGGTAGGGGATGAGCTCTTCGCGCAAGGTGTTGTAGTTAGCACCCACCTTCCAGGAACCGACGTGAAGTTCGTAGACGCTCATCGGGACGTCGAGGTCCCCGGTGCGCTTGCTCATCCACTCCTCATCGCTCCACTTGAAACTGGAGCGGGCCACCACGGAGGCGGTCTCCGGCGGGGCGATGGTGCGCTTGGCCAGGGGATCAGCCTTATCGATGCGCGGAGAGTTCTTGCCGTGGACCGCAAACTTATAGCGCTCGCCTTCGCCCACACCGGGGATGAAGACCTCCCAAATGCCCGTGGAGCCAAGGCAACGCATGGGGTACTGGGTAGGGTTCCAGCCGCAGAAGTCACCGACGACGGCCACGCCCTCCGCGTTGGGCGCCCACACGGCAAACGCGGTGCCTTCGACTACGCCCATGTCGGTGGTGTAGCTCTTGAGGTTGGCACCGAGCACTTCCCACAAGCGCTCGTGGCGGCCCTCGCCGATGAGGTGCTGATCCAAGGTGCCCAGGGTAGGCAGGAAGTGGTAGCCATCCGCTACCTCGATGGCGGGCTGGCCCGGATAGGTGATGCGCAGGCGGTAGTCTGCTTCCTCTGCGAGCGGGGCCTCCCAGATATCATCCCCAACCGCGCGCATGGCGACGGTTTCAGTGGCGGTGACGAGCTCGACGGCTTCAGCACCGGGGCGGCGAGTGCGGACGGTTCCATCGTGCCAACCATAGAAATCATGGGGCGCGTGGTGGCGGCAGTGGTTGAGGCGTTCGAGGTCTGAGGCCGGGATGTTCATACAGACCAAATTACCCAAGAACACGTGCTCGCGGGGCCGAAAAGAAACCCCGCGCTACCCAGAAAGGGGGACGGAATCAGCGCGGGGCTATCTACTGGCCTGAGAGCTTAAGCGCGGTAGTCGTTCACCCGGCGCCACGCAATGCGTTCCTGCAGGTCATGGTGGGCCGGCGGGAGGATGAAGACGTGGGCGACGTCGCGCAGCGGCTCTAGGCGCACGAAGTTACGGTCGGACCACTCATAGGCGGCACCACTGATGGTGTCCTGCACCGTGAAGTGTTCACCCGGGTGGCGGCCCACGGCGGCCAAGTCCAAGAAGACCGTGGCCTCCTGTGCATTGCGCGGATCGAGGTTGACCACCACGAGCACCACATTGCCGGTAGCGGGATCGGCCTTGGAGTAGGCAATGATGGCCTCGTTATCGGTGTTGTGGAAGCGTAGCGTGCGCAGCTGCTGGAGGGCCGGGTTTTCGCGGCGGATGACGTTGAGTAGGCGAATATAGGATTCCAGGGAATCCCCGGACTTCAGCGCTGCCTGGAAGTCACGCGGGCGCAGCTCGTACTTCTCAGAATCGAGGTACTCCTCGCTGCCGGGCTTGACGGCCTGGTGCTCGTAGAGCTCGAAGCCGGAGTACACGCCCCACAGCGGGGAGAGCGTGGCCGCCAGGGTGGCGCGGATGGCGAACATGGCGCGCCCGCCGGTCTGCAGGGACTCGTGGAGGATATCCGGGGTATTGACAAAGAGGTTGGGCCGGCAGATATCGGCCTGCTCCACGTGCATCTGTGCGAACTCGGTGAGCTCGTGCTTGGAGGTCTGCCACGTGAAGTAGGTATAAGACTGCGTAAATCCAGCCTTGGCCAATCCGAAAAGGCGCGGGGCGCGGGTGAAGGCCTCGGAGAGGAAGATGACCTCTGGGTGGGTCACGTGCACCTTGGAAATCAGCCAGTTCCAGAAGTTGGCGGGTTTGGTGTGCGGGTTGTCCACGCGGAAGGTGGTGACACCGGCCTCCACCCAGATCATGACGATGCGGTAGATCTCCGCGTAGATGGCATCTGGGTCGTTATCGAAATTGAGCGGGTAGATGTCCTGGTACTTCTTCGGCGGGTTCTCGGCGTACGCAATGGTGCCATCGGCCAACACGGTGAAAAACTCCGGGTTGGTCTTGGCCCACGGGTGGTCCGGGGAGGCCTGCAGCGCCAAGTCCAGCGCTACCTCCAGGCCCAAGTCGGTGGCCTTCTTGACCAGCTCCTTGAAGTCCTCCATGGTGCCCAGTTCCGGGTGCGTGGTGGAGTGGTCCTGGATGGCCCAGGGTGAACCCACATCACCGGGTTCAGCCACCACGGTGTTGTTGCGGCCCTTGCGGTGGACCTTGCCAATGGGGTGAATGGGCGGGAAGTAGACGGTATCGAAACCCATGGCAGCGACGCGCTCCAGTGCCTGCGCCGTGGTCTTAAACGTGCCGTGTACGGGGTTGCCCTCGTCATCCCAGCCGCCGGTCGAGCGCGGGAAGAGCTCGTACCAGGAGTTGTAGAGGGCATCGCGGCGCTCTACCAGGACCTCGTGGATGTCACCTTCGACCAGCAGATGGCGCAGCGGGTGGTGGTGGAGGATCTCGGCGACCTCCTCGGAGAGCGCGGTACGCACGCGCTTGTCGACGTCCACCGTGTCATCCTTGAGCTCCTTCGACGCGTTAAAGAGCAGCTCCGCCTTATCGCTCGGGCACTGGATGGCCGCCTCCTCGAAGAGCTCGGCGCCGTGCAACAGATCGTTGCTGAGCTCCTGTGCGGATTGCCCCGCCTCCATCTTCTTGATCACCGCGTTGCGCCACGTGGACATCGGATCCGACCAGGCATCGATGCGGAAGAACCAACGCCCGGGAGTCGCCGGAGTAAACACCCCGTGGACTCGGTCCTGGTCTTCCGGGTCCACGGTCATGGTCACGGCGGAGGTGGACGGGGATTCGGTGTTCCACACCGACAGCGTCGCGGCGACGGCATCGTGGCCCTCGCGCCACACCAGCGCGGTGACAGGAACAACCTCTCCGACTACGGCCTTCGAGGCGGCATTACCGGAGAGGGAGGGGCGGACATCGTCGATACCAAGGCGTTGAGTCATGCCCATAGAATAATGCAGCTGTGTCAGTTTCACCGGGGAAGGAGGATATCGGCCACAATGGTGCGTGTGAACACTCCAGAGCAATTGAGCCAGCAAGACCCTGAACTGATGGAAACCGACGAGGATTGGTTGATTGACTTCCGCGGCGTCGAGCTACGACGCGGCGGGCGCACGCTGGTCGGGCCCGTCGACTGGCAGGTGGAGCTCGATGAGCGTTGGGTCATCATCGGCCCCAATGGCGCGGGCAAGACCTCCCTGGTGCGCATGGCCGCCGCCGAAGAATTCCCGTCCGCTGGCGTGGCTTTCCTCATGGGTGAGCGCCTGGGCAAAACGGATATGCGCGATCTGCGCGCCGCCATTGGCATCTCTTCCGCTGCCGTCCAGCACCGCATCCCGGACAACGAGCGCGTGGATGATCTCGTTGTGTCTGCTGGCTATGCGGTCCTCGGCCGCTGGCGTGAGGACTACCAAGACATGGACTTCTCCCGTGCCGACGAGATCTTGGAACAAGTCGGCGCCGCGCACCTCGCAGAGCGGACCTGGGGCACGCTCTCCGAAGGTGAGAAGAAGCGCGTCATCCTCGCCCGTGCCCTCATGGCCAACCCGGAGCTGCTCATCCTGGATGAGCCCTCCGCGGGCATGGACTTGGGCGGCCGTGAGGACCTCGTGGGCTACTTGGGGGACCTAGCACTCGATGCGGATGCCCCGGCGATTGTCATGATTACCCACCACGTGGAGGAAATCCCTTACGGATTTACCCATGCGATGCTCCTGGATGAGGGTAAGGTCGTGGCCAAAGGACTCATTAACTCTGTCCTGACGTCGGAAAACCTTTCCAAGGCCTTCCACCAACCTATCCAGGTGGATCGCATCGGGGAGAGGTACTTCGCCCGACGAGTCCGCTAACCCCTAGTACATATCTCTCAGTACAAAACCTCAGTACACACCCTCGACGTATACCTCTCGAATTCTGCCCCCCAGCCTGCAGACACGGAAAGTTGCATGAGTCAGTCCATCCACGACAGCCTTGACGCCATCGACCCTGGCGAAACAACGGGCTTTAACGGGGCACGTCTGGCCGCTACTGTCCTCCTGTTGCGCGATACGACTGAGGGGCTGCGCGTGTGGATTCAAGAACGCGTGCGCACCATGCGCAACTACCCCGGCCACGTCGTCTTTCCCGGCGGCGGGGTAGACCCGCGTGACTTCCCGCCCCGAACCTGGGACTCTGGCGAACTGTGGGCAGGCCGCTCAGTGGTGTCCATGGCACGCCGCATGGGCGTAACCAAGTACAAGGCACACGCCCTCGTCTTCGCCGCCGCCCGGGAGCTTTTCGAGGAGGCCGGCACGCTGTTAGCCATCCGTGAGGACGGCTTGGTCTCCGACGCCTCGCGCTACCACCGCGAGCGCGAGCTGCTAGAAACCCACGAGATTTCCTTCACCGAGTTTCTTGAGCACAACGGCATGCGTGTCGACGCCGACATGCTATTGCCCTGGTCCCGCTGGGCCGGTGAAGATAACAACCACTGGTTCGATACCTTCTTCTTCATCGGTGTACTGCCCGAGGGCCAAGAACCCGATGGGGATACGGGCGAAGCCGACGACGCCGGCTGGTTCGACCCGCAACTGGTCCTTGATGGCTGGCGCGCCGGGTTGGTGCGCCTAGCCATCCCGACGTGGGCGCAGCTCAAGCGTTTGACCTCCTATGCCACGGTCAAAGAGGTCTTAGATGATGCCTCCTTCTCCGACCTGCGTCCGATTATCGGCGACCCGCGCGATGATGAGCGCTACCGCGAATACTTCACCACTTTCCCCGTCGACCGCATTTAAGTCGGCCTCGGCCGGCATCAACCGATACAGAAGAATCCTGCATGAGCTACACCCTGGACGAAGTTGCCTTCCTACGCGAGAATGCCGCTGCGATCGACGCCGCCGCAGCAGGCCTTGAGGGCACTAAGAAGGCGCACCTGCGGGACGTCGCCAAGCTGCAGGCCCAATTCGGTAATTATGGCCGCGCCGTAGCCGAGCTGATCCAAGCCCGCAGCTCCGGAAAGCTGCCGGGGCAGTGGCTCATGGACCACGACTCCGCCCAGCAGGCCACCCCACCTGCGGTCGCCGCCTATCGCGCGCACTTCCTTCAGGAACGCAACGTGGACTTCGTCCACGACCTCACCTGCTCCATCGGCACCGAGGGACAGTCCTATCGCCCGGGCACGTATGTGGGCAGTGACCTAGACGCCTCACGCGTGGCCATGGCGCACCACAACATTGAGCACCCAGTGTTCCGTGCCGATGCACTAACCACCACAACCACAGCCCAGGTCTGCATCGCCGATCCTGCCCGACGTCGCGGTGGCAACCGTATTACGCGCTTGGACCAGCTCCTGCCCCCGCCAGCAGATCTACTGGCCACCCACGGCGAGATGGCCATCAAGTGCGCCCCCGGCATCGACCACTCCGAATGGGAAGGCCTAGCCTGCGCGGTGAGCCTTGACGGAGGGGTGAAGGAAACCTGCCTGTATACCCCGGGCCTGGGAATGGGGAAGAGGGCAGTGGTCCTCAATACCACGCCCGAAGGAATACACACGGACGTCATCGACGACGACCTCGACGACGACGAGCTACCTGAGGCCGGCCCCATCGGGCGCTTCCTTATCGACCCCGACGGCGCCATCGTGCGCGCCGGACTGGTGCGCCACTACGCCGCGCGGGAAGGCTTGCACCAGCTGGACCCGCGCATTGCCTATCTCACTGGTGACCGCCTGCCTCAAGGCACGTCCGGATTTGAATTCATCGAGATGGTCCCCATGAAGAAGCTCAAGGCGGCTATGGCGGCTCACGATGTCGGCTCGCTGGAAATCCTGGTACGCGGGCAAGACGTGAACCCGGACCAGCTGCGCAAGAAGCTCAAGTTGAAGGGGTCGAACGCCAAGACTCTCGTGGTCACGCGCATTGGAACGAAGGGAGTCGCGGTGTTGTGCGGACCGCGAGTAGTATCGACCGAAGGTAATTACGCACCCTAATAGTTTCAAAATTTACGGAAGGGGAAGTGCCCACATGCCAGTCATTGTGGCTCTGGTCAAGCACGTACCGGATACGTGGTCAACCAAGACCCTCGAGGCGGACCACACCTTGGACCGCACCTCGGTGGATAACGTCATCGATGAGGTCAACGAGTACTCCGTCGAGCAGGCACTGCGCCTGCGCGACGATAACGCCGACGCCGGCTACGAGGTCGTCGCACTCACCATGGGCCCGGCCGCTGCCGATGAGGCCCTGCGCAAGGCCCTGGCCATGGGCGCGGATCACGCCGTGCACGTGACGGATGACGCCCTCGCTGGCGCCGACGCCCTGGCCACCGCTTGGGTTCTTAACGCCGCCATCAACAAGGTGGCCGAGAAGTTCGGCGAGGTCCAGGTCATCACCCTGGGCAACAACTCCTCGGATGCCTCCACCGGGCTTATCGCCGGCCTGCTGGCCGAGTACCGCCAGCTGCCCGCGCTCACTGAGCTCAAGGCAGCCTCCCTGGCCGGTGCCACTGCCACCGGTACCCGTGAGGATGTCCACGGCCACTGGGAACTCAGCGCCAACCTGCCGGCCATCCTGTCCTTTACCGACAAGGCCGACAAGCCGCGCTTCCCCAACTTCAAGGGCCTGATGGCCGCCAAGAAGGCCGAGGTCACCACGCTCGCCGTGGCGGATCTGGGCATCGACGGCGTGCCGTCCACCACCACGGTTACCGCCTCCGCGCAGCGCCCGGCCCGTACCGCCGGTGAGGTCATCACGGATACTGATCCGGCCGTGGCTGCCGCCAAGGTCGCGGACTTCCTGGCCGCCAAGAATCTCATCGAGGGTTAAAGGAGAAAAATTATGTCTCACGTTTATGTCCTAGTTGAGCACGAAGCAGAGCAGCTGAGCCCCGTCACTGGTGAGCTCATCACCGCCGCCCGCGCACTTGGTACCGTCTCCGCCGTCGTCGTGGCGAAGGATGCCGCTACCGCCGCCTCCTTCGATGCCGAGTTGGGTAATTTCGGTGCAGCCCAGGTAGTGCAGGCGACCGCCGCGGACTATGAGCAGCGCATCGTCACCCCGGAGGTCGACGCCCTCCACGCCCTGGCCGCCAATAACCCGGCGCCCATCGTGCTGGCTGCGACTCCGACTAACAACGAGATCGCCGGCCGCCTCGCCGCCCGCCTGGGCTCGGGCGCCCTGGTCAACGTCGACGGCATCAATGCTGATGGCTCCGCGCACCACACCATCTTCGGCGGCTCCTACGAGACCTCCTCCACGGCCACTGGTTCCGTGGTTTACACTCTGCGCCCTGGCTCCGTGGCTGCCGAACCCCAGCCGGTCACCGCGGCACCCGCTCCCTTCGAGCTGCCCGCCGCCACCGTGAAGGACGTCACCGTCACCTCCTTCACTCCGGCAGAGAAGACCGCCCGTCCGGAGCTGACCTCCGCGAAGGTCGTCGTCGCCGGTGGCCGCGGCGTGGGCGATAAGTTCGCCGACGTGGTGGAGCCGCTTGCCGACGTCCTCGGTGGCGCCGTCGGCGCCACCCGCGACGCCGTGGACGAAGGTTTCTACGACCCGGCCCACCAGGTGGGCCAGACCGGCGTGACCGTCTCCCCGAAGCTCTACATCGGCCTCGGCATCTCCGGCGCCATCCAGCACACCTCAGGCATGCAGACCTCGGAGACTATCGTCGTGGTTAACCAGGATCAGGACGAGCCTTTCTTCCAGATCGCCGACCTCGGTGTGGTGGGCGACCTCCACGAGATCGCCCCGGCGCTGGTCTCCGAGCTTGAGTCCCGCAAGGGGGCCGGCAACTAATGCCTCGCTACCTCGATTACGCAGCTACCCAACCCATGCGCCAGTGCGCCATCGACGCATGGGTCGACGCCGCCGGGTCCCTCAACCCCGGCTCGGCCTATGGCTCCGGGCGTAAGGCACGCTCCGTGCTGGACGACGCCCGCGAGACCGTCGCCGAGCTGCTGGGCTGCGAACCCATCGAGGTAGTCTTCACCTCCTCCGGCACGGAGGCGGATAACATTGCCATCCAGGGTCTTTTCCGTGCTGCGCAAAGCGCAGCACCGGAGGCGGAGAAGCGCATCATCTCGACCCCCATCGAGCACCCCGCCGTCCTTGAGACCGTGGAGAAGCTCCGCGCTGAGCATGGCGCCACCGTGGATCTGCTGCCGGTCGATTCCACCGGCCACATCAGCGACTTAAGCGCCCTGGATACCCCGGCCGCGGTTGCCACCTGCATGTGGGCTAACAACGAGACCGGCGCTATACAGCCGGTCGCGGACATCACTCAGCGCGCCGCCGCGCAGAACACCCCAGTGCACATCGATGCCGTGCAGGTCGCCGGCAAGCTACCCATCAACTTCCATGAGCTGGGTGCCACCACACTCGCTGCCAGCGCCCACAAGTTCGGCGGGCCCCGCGGCATTGGCTTGCTGCTCGCACGCCGTACCCCGGCGCCTCAACCCATCGCCTTCGGCGGCGGCCAGGAGCGCGGCATCCGTCCCGGCACCGTCGACGTCGCGAGTGCGAGCGCGCTCGCCGCGGCCCTGCGCGAGTCCGTCGCGGAAATGGAGCAGGAAGACACCCGCCTGACGGCACTCCGCGACAAGCTCAAGGCCGGCATTGAGGACAGCATCGACAACGTCATCATCAACTCCACCGAGCCCACCTTGGCCTCCCACCTGCACGTGTCCTTCCCGGGTACGGATGGTGACAGCCTCATCATGCTTCTCGACGCCGCCGGTATCGAAGCCTCCGCCGGCTCCGCCTGCCACGCCGGTGTCAACCGCATGTCCCACGTGCTGGAAGCCATGGGCATTGACGAGGAACACGGGCGCGGCAGCCTGCGCTTTAGCCTGGGACGAATGACCACCGAAGAGGACATCAACGTGGTTATCAACGAACTTCCAGAGATTATTCGCCGCGCGCGGTCGGTGTAAACACAACAGCTCCCGGCCAGTACCGACGCCCAAAGACAAAGGCGAGCAAACGCGTTTCGCAATCTTCGGTGTTGTGCCACGGAGCCGATAGCCCATCAGGCACAATGTTGTCATGTCGAAGTTCTCTGAGGTCCTAGAACAGCTGCGTGAAAACCAACCAAAGGCTAAATATGGCATTGCCTTTGAGAAGCTGATGGTCAACTATTTCAAGACCGACCCGACCTTGAAGAACCAATTCGATGAGGTCTGCCGCTGGACGGATTGGCGCTACAACGGCGGCAAGGCTGACACCGGCATTGACCTAGTGGCCCGCCGCGTCGATGATGGCACGTGGACCGCCATCCAGTGCAAGTTCTATGACTCCAAGGCGCGCATCCAGAAGTCCCACCTGGATTCCTTCTTCGAGGCCTCCGGTCACTCCTTCGAAACAGAAGACGGCCGCCAGCACTTCGGCAGCCGCCTGATTATCTCCACCACGGACCACTGGTCCTCCCATGCGGAGGACGCCCTGGCCAACCAAATCATTCCCACCAGCCGCATGGGCATTTCCGCCATCGCGGAATCACCCATCAACTGGGACGTGGCCTTCCCGGGTTCAGAGGTGCGCGACAAGACCATCCAGATCAACCTCTCCCAGCGTGAGACCTTCGAGCCCCGCCCACACCAGCAGGCGGCCATCGACAAAGCCATCAAAGGATTCAAGACCCATGACCGCGGCAAGCTCATCATGGCTTGCGGCACCGGCAAGACCTTCACCGCCCTGCGCCTAGCGGAGCGCGTTGCTGAGGACAACGGCGGCAAGGCCCGCATCCTCTTCCTCGTGCCGTCCATCTCCTTGCTCTCCCAAACTCTGAAGGAGTGGACCGCCCAGGGCCGCCTCGACATGCGCGCCTTCGCGGTGTGCTCCGATAGCAAGGTTTCCAAGAAGGCCGAAGACATCGCCGTCTACGACCTTGAAGTCCCAGTTTCTACCGAAGGCAAGGACATCACCACGCGCTTTGAATCCGGCAAGCGCGCCAAGGGCCTCAACATCGTCTTCTCCACTTACCAGTCCATCCAGGCGGTGCACGATGCCCAGCAGGTAGGCCTCGATGATTTCGACCTCGTCATCTGCGATGAAGCCCACCGCACCACCGGCATCACCTTGGCCGGGGAGGATGCCAGCAACTTCGTCCGCGTCCACGATGCCGACTACATCAAGGCAGCCAAGCGCCTCTACATGACAGCCACCCCACGCCTTTATGACGAAGCCGTCAAGGGCAAGGCCGAAGAGCACTCCGCGGAGCTGGCCTCCATGGATGATGAAGCCATCTACGGCCCGGAGTTCTACCGCCTTGGCTTCGGCGAGGCCGTGGACAAGGGACTGCTCACTGACTACAAGGTGCTCGTCATGACCGTGGATGAATCCGTGGCCGCCCAAGCTATGGCCCACAGTGAGAACAACCAGGTCAACCTTTCTCTAGCGTCTGCCATGATTGGCGCCTGGAACGGCCTGGCCAAGCGCTCCGGCGATTTGCAGGGCAAGAAGGGCGGCTTTGAGGAAGACGCCCAGCCCATGCAGCGCGCCGTGGCCTTCGCCAAGGACATCAAGACCTCCCAACTCATTGCGGAGACTTACCCCTCACTCATCGGTACACACCAAGAGTTGCTCAAAGAAAAGGCAGTGCTTAACGACGTCTCCCTCACCAACGTCGACCTAAACGTCGCCGCCCAGCACGTTGATGGCAGCATGAACGCCATGGAGCGCGGCACCAAGCTTTCCTGGCTGGAGGCTCCTTCAGGGGGGGCAACAGTCGCGCATGCTCACCAATGCGCGCTGTCTTTCTGAGGGCGTAGACGTTCCGGCGCTGGACGCCGTCATCTTCTTCAACCCCCGCAACTCCATGGTGGACGTGGTCCAGTCCGTCGGCCGTGTCATGCGCAAGTCCGAAGGCAAGGATTACGGCTACATCATCCTGCCCGTGGCCGTTGCCAGCAACGTCTCCCCAGCAGAAGCACTCAACGACAATCAGCGCTTCAAGGTGGTCTGGCAGATCCTCAACGCGCTACGCGCCCACGATGACCGCTTCAACGCGAAGATTAACTCCATTGCGCTCAACGGCACAGCGGGACAAGAAGACCTGCCCATCGACGTCGTCCACGTGCCAAGGGATGACGAGAAGAGCGACGCTGAGAAGCTCAAGGAAGCGGATGAAACCAAGTCCCCGGAGCCGCTAGCCGATAGTTCGACCGTGACCCAGCAGATTGCCTTGTTCTCCCTGGAACAGTGGCAAGAAGCTATCTACACCAAGCTGGTGGACAAGGTCGGCACCCGCACTTACTGGGAAGACTGGGCCGACGACGTCGCTACCATCGCGGAGAACCAAATCACCCGCATTAGGGCGCTTCTCGACGGCGCCGATGGCTCCCTCCGCACCGAATTCGACAGCTTCGTCGAAGGCCTGCGCAATAACCTCAATGATGGCATCAGCGAAGAAGATGCCATCTCGATGCTCTCGCAGCACCTCATTACGGCACCAGTCTTCAACGCGCTGTTTGAGAACCATGACTTCATCACCCACAACCCCGTGGCCCAAGTCATGGAGAAGATGGTCAAGGCCTTGTCCAAGGCAAACCTCGATACCGAGACCGAGTCCCTGGAGAAGTTCTACGAGTCTGTCCGCGTCCGCGCTTCTGAGGTGAACTCTGCTTCCGGCAAGCAGCAGGTCATCAAGGAGCTTTACGAGCGCTTCTTCCGCAAGGCCTTTAAGAAGCAATCCGAAGCTCTTGGCATCGTCTACACCCCAGTCGAAATCGTCGACTTCATCCTGCGCGCCGCCGACGACGTATCCAAGAAACACTTTGGCAAGGGATTGACCGATGAGGGAGTGTGCATCCTCGACCCCTTCGCGGGAACCTCTACTTTCACTGTTCGCCTCCTGCAATCCGGTCTTATCAAACCGGAAGACCTCGCCCGCAAGTACGCCAACGAGCTCTTCGCCACGGAAATCATGCTGCTGGCCTACTACGTCTCCGCGGTGAACATTGAGACCACCTACAACGCTCTGCGCGAAGAGGCAGCCCTGCGCAACGGCGAACCTGCACCCGAGTACGTGCCTTTCACCAACATCGCGCTGGCCGATACCTTCCAAATCCACGAAGAAGGTGACATCCCAGACCTCAACATCTTCCGCGAGAACAACGAGACCATCGAGCGACAGAAGAAGGCACCCATCAACGTGGTGATTGGTAATCCGCCGTACTCGGCAGGGCAGAAGTCTGCGAACGACCTTAACGCGAACCTGAAGTACCCGAGCCTAGATAAGCGGATTGCTGAGACTTACGCTGCGAAGTCCACCGCGACCAACAAGAACTCGCTCTACGATTCCTACCTTCGTGCCTTCCGCTGGGCTACCGACCGCATTGGCGACCAGGGCGTTGTTGCATTCGTTTCCAACGGTGGATGGATCGACGGAAACACCGGCGACGGAGTGCGCCTGTCAATGGCCGAAGATTTTACTGACCTCTATGTGTTCAATCTTCGCGGCAATATGCGTAACTCCAATTGGCGAGCAGAGGGAGGCCAGATTTTTGGGGCGGGATCGCAGACCACGATCGCTGTATTTATCGGAGTAAAGGACCCGAGCAAGACGGTCTTTGATCTGCACTATGTACAGACCCCTGATCGTGCTACCCGTGATGAGAAGCTTGAGATTGTTGATAACTCGACTGTGGAACACATGGAATGGCAAAAAATCAAGCCGAACAAGGAGGGTGACTGGCTGAATCAACGGTCCGAAGAGTTCGGGGCTTGGCCGGTTATCGGTCAAAAGAAGGGAGCTAGTAGGAAAGTATTCAATGTGTTTTCTGCGGGACTCCAAACTAACCGTGATTCCTGGGTCTATTCTTCTTCGGCCTCAGCTCTTGATAAACAAGTTGCTACCTTGAGGGACACGTATTCTAAGGCGCTCGAAGCAATTAAGCCAGATCAGAAGGCGAAGGACTTCCTCAAACATGAGCCGTGGTTTGTCGATTCTACACGTAGTAAATGGTCCTCAAGCTTGGAGAATCAGTTGGATAGACGGTTAGCGCTTGAGCAAACAGGATTTACCGTTACAAGTCTCTATCGCCCTTTTCACCGGCAGAATGTCTATTTTGACAGTCAATTGAATCATCGGCGTTATCAACTCCAAACGATTTTCCCGACCCCAGTGCACCGAAATATCGGGTTCTATCAAGTTGGAAATGGTTCAGCTATTCCTTTCTCTGTGATCGCAACGAACTTGCTGCCTGATCTACATGTGACTGGTGCAGGATCGGGTGGCCAATACTTCCCCCGCTTCACCTGGGCCGCCGTCGAAGCCGACGACGGTGGGCTGTTCGGTGAGGGGACCGCGGTAAAGCAAGGCGAAGCCAGCGTCTACGGTTCGATTGGTGAGGTCGTTGACGGCTACGTGCGCGTGGATAACATCACTGATGAGATTAAGGCTCTCTACCGCGATGCGCTGGGTTCAGACATCACGGGTGATGACATCTTCCACTTTGTTTACGGCAAGCTGCATGACCCCGTCTACCGCACGAAGTACGCGGCGGATTTGAAGAAGATGCTGCCGCATATTGAGACGCCGAGTTCACGTGCGGAGTTTGATAAATTCGCTGCTGCTGGCCAAAAGCTGATGGACCTTCACGTCAACTACGAGACCGTGGAGCCGTGGCCGTTAGACATTCAGGTCAAGGGCGATGAAGCAGACCGTGAGACGTGGCGCGTGCTCAAGATGAAGTGGGCCAAGCGCAAGGACCCGGAGACAGGCAAGAACGTCAATGACGTGACGAAGCTGATCTACAACAAGCGCGTGACCATCGCCGGTATCCCGGAAGAAGCCGACGAGTACATGCTGGGCTCACGCTCGGCAGTCGCGTGGCTGATTGACCGCTACCAGGTCAAGAAGGATAAGGCTTCTGGCATCGTCAACGACCCTAACGATTGGGCCGATGAGGTTGGAAACCCGCGCTACATCGTGGACCTGATTGGGAAAGTCGTGCGCGTGGCGATGGAGACAGTGCGAATCGTGGATGGGCTGGGTTCCGAATAGCGATGCAATAAGCTGCGCCCGGTTACTCGTGGCTGCGGCTCATCCCGCTCAGGACTCCTGGATGATCAGGGTCCGCAAGCTTGGGTGGGGGCGTCGCCAAGCACTGCATAAGTATCAAGGTTTTGGACTTGGCACCTGGAGCCCAGCACCTAGGGTCGAGACCTAGAACAAATAGTTCGGCGCGAAGTGCGCGACGATGGGAATCACCGACGCGATCGAAAGCACGAGTGCGATGATGGCGTTGCGCTTGCGTTCGGGAACGTCAGAGTCAAGCGATGCGATGGCGATGAAGGCAAAGAGGGGCGCGAGAAAAGGCGTTGCAAACCACAGCCCGATGAACGCGAAAAGGCCGAAGAATCCGAACATGTAGGACGCGGCCCCATCAGGGCCTGATGCAGCGCTGTCTGCTAAGAGCAAGGAAAGGAATCCCAGCGCCCAGCTCCCCAGAAGGATAGCGGAGCCCCATAGGGCGAGTTTCTCGTTGAAGATTCCTGCTAAGCCGCGGCGTGGAGGAAGCTCAGATTCCTTGGGCTCTGCGGGCCGCTGTGGCTCATTGGGGAAGTGAGGATCGATGGAGGGCTGGTCCATGGGGCTATCCTTCGTCGGCATTAGTCTTTGGCGCTGTCATTGGCTGAGGTTGTCAAGGCCTAGACATCACAGAGACGGCACCTAAAACATGTATTTTGGCCCGAAGTAGACAACGATGGGCACTATGCTCAGTATCGCCAGCACGAGTGCGATTCTGGCGTTGCGTTTGCGTTCTGGCACGTCAGAGTCGAGTGATGCGAGGGCGAGGAAGGCAAAAAGCGTCGCGAGAAAAGGCGTTGCGATACACAGCCCGATGAACGCGAAAATGCCGAAGAATCCGAAGAAGAAGGACACGGCATCATCAGTGCCCGAAGTAGAGCTGTCAGCGATGAGCAAGGAGAGCAACCCCAGCGCCCAGCCGGACAGAAGGATTGCGGAGCCCCACAGTGCGAGTTTCTCGTTGAAGACTCCTTCCCAGCCGCGGCGTGGTGGTAGCTCCGATGCTTTGAGCTCTTGGGGCGCGTTGAGCGCTTGGGGTGCGTTGGGCGTCTGTGGTTGTTGTGGCTCGTTGGGAAGGTGTGGGTCGATGGTGGGTTGGTCCATGGCGCTGTCCTTCGTCGGCGTCGTGATCACCTGATGGGGTGGTAGCGATGTGAAGCGCAGTCTAGCAGCGGTTGCTGCTGTTGGGAGCGGTTGTTGGGGAGTTGCGTCAGTGGTGTGGCAAAAGAGTTCAATGTTTCGTGTGTTGCTTCAGTGATTAGTGTTAAAGCGGAGGTAGTGTGGCGCGCATGAGCCATGCACGTCGCCTTGTTACCGCCGCCGTTACCGCAGTAGCGGCCGTGGCACTGTCCGTATCCACCGCCGTTGCCATTCCGTCCTACGCACCATCCGGTGTGGATGTCTCCGGAAATAACCACGCGTCCCTTCGCGGAATCGATTGGGATGCCGTGAAGTCCGATGGCCAGTCCTATGCCTTCGTGAAGGCCACCGAGGGCGTCGGCTTTGTCAACAACCACTTCGTGCGCGATGCCAATGCCGCAGCAGCCGCTGGACTGAAGGTCGGCGCCTACCACTACGCGCGCCCGGCCGGCGACGCCAAGCAGCAGGCGGCTAGCTTCGCCTCCCAAATCGCGCTGGTGCCGACGCAGACCCTGCCGCCGGTGCTCGATATCGAGGTGGATGAGGGACTGAATGCCGACCAGCTTGCTGACTGGATTGATACCTTCATGACGGAGGTCAAGTCCCTGACCGGCCGTACGCCGATGCTGTACACCTACAAGTACTTCTGGATGGGCCAGATGGGTAACACCACGCGCTTCTCCGAGTATCCGTTGTGGCTGGCGGCCTACCAGGACACCGCACCGGACCCGGTCGGTGGCTGGGACAAGCTTGCCTTCTGGCAGCGCTCCGGTAGCGGACGCGTGGCCGGCATTGAGACTGACGTTGACCTGAACCTCTTCAACGGTACTGAGGCGCAGCTGCACTCTTTCTCTGCTGGCAATTACATCGACTTCGGTGGAATCTTGGATGACCTGGTCATTCCGGGCGTGGACCTGGGTGATGATGCCGGCGTGCTGATTGCTGGAATCCTGGCGCTGGCAGCAGGTGCGGCGGCCGTTCCTGCCGTGGCCGATGCCGCGAAGGATGCGGGTCTAGACGTGGATCCGACCGGGCTTGTGAAGCAGGCAGAGAAGCTGCTCAACACCGGCGCTATTAGCGTTGATGACCTCAAGAGCCTGGCAAATAACGACGCCACCGTCGGCGACCTAGCCATCTTCCTGGATAACGCGCAGCACCTGCAGGACTTTGATGCCAACAACGTCAGCGAGCAGGACGTGGAGAATGCCAGCCGTGCTGCACGCAGTGCTGGTCACGCCGCGGGTGTGGAGATCCCGGCATTTGATTCCAAGCAGGTGGCGGACCTGCTCAAGAGCCTGCGCTAATCGTCGGCGGTTGCCGGGGCGTCGTGGCGGGGGCTCGCGCCGGTAAAGAAGCGGCGGGTCCAGGATTCGTCGCGGAAGTGTGCGGGCACCGCACCGGAGAGGAGCGGCTTGGCCAGGGCGGCGGCTTCGGGGGAGCCGTCGTGGGGCAACTCGGTATCGGAGCCGATGAGGATGATGTTGCCGTAGCGCCGACCCTTAAGCATGGGAGGGTCGGCGATAACGGCGACGTGTGCAAAGACCTCCGCCATTCCAGCTAGTTCCGCCTTCGCGCCCTGGAGATCGGAGTGGTCGCCGCAGTTGGCAACGTAAAGACCGCCGGGGGATAGGGTGGCGTGGGCGTGCTGGAAGAACTCTTCGGTGGTGAGAGGCTCCGGTGTGATGGCGCCGGCGAAGACATCCCGAATGATGACGTCGAAGCGGTTCGGCGGGAAACCTTCGGTGACCGCGCGTGCCTCGCCGGCGCGGATTTTCACGCGGGGAGCAGAGGGGATATCGGCCAGCTCACGGATGAGCTCGGCCAGTTTGGCGTCGAGTTCGACGACCGTGTTGTGGGAATCCGGCCAGAGATTCGCGAAGTAGCGGGGGAGAGAACAGCCACCGCCGCCCAGGTGGAGCAGGCGCTTGCCAGGGGCGAGGTTCTCCACCGCGGCGGCAATCCAACGCATGTACTCGAACTCGAGGGTGCGCGGCTCATCGGGGATGAGGTGTGAGGATGGCACGCCATTGACGTTGAGGATGAAGGCACCGTCGCGGAAAGGATCCGGCTCGACGACGAGTTCGCCGGTGGAAATCTCGTAGGTGCCCGCGATGGAGCTGGTGGTGTTGCGCTTTCTGCCCATAGTGCCTCTTAGCTTAGGGAATAGGCTGCGTGGTTCGTGTGTTGGGGTATGAGGTGCACCGCGACTAGCCTTGGTGGGCGATAACGAAACGAGAAGGGGAGAGCATGCGAGTATTGGTAGCCATGTCCGGCGGCGTCGATTCCTCGGTCGCAGCCGCGCGTGCGGTGGAGGCGGGCCACGACGTCATTGGTGTGCACCTGGCCCTGCACAAGGATGCGCAGCAGACACGTGAGAAGGCACGCGGCTGCTGCTCCTTGGAGGATTCCGCCGATGCCCGTCGCATCTGCGACAAGCTCGGCATTCCTTTCTACGTGTGGGACTTCTCTGAGGAGTTCAAGGAAGCCGTCATCGGCGATTTCGTGGACTCCTATGCCCGCGGTGAGACCCCGAATCCCTGCCTGCGCTGCAATGAGAAGATCAAGTTCGCGGCGCTACTGCGCAAGGGGATGGCGCTGGGCTTCGATGCGGTGGCCACGGGCCATTACGCCACAATCGACGATGATGGCTACATGCGCCGCTCCTTGGACGAGAACAAGGACCAGTCCTATGTGCTGGGTGTTATCACCAAGGAAGAGCTGGATCACTGCTTCTTCCCGATTGGCGATACCCCGAAGCCGCAGATCCGCGAGGAAGCCAAACGCCATGGCTTCTCCACGGCGGCCAAGCCGGATTCCTATGACATCTGCTTCATTCCGGACGGCAATACCCAGGCCTTCCTGGGCCGTTCCATCGGCCTGCGCCCGGGCATGATCGTGGACACTGAGGGCAATGAGCTCAAGGAACACGACGGCGCGTGGAACTACACCATCGGCCAGCGCAAGGGCCTCGACATCAAGACGCCGACTGCCGACGGCTCCCCGCGCTACGTCACCGACATCGACGCGGCCACCGGTACCGTCACCGTGGGATCGCGTGCTGACTTGGCCGTAACCCGCATCGAGGCTGACCGCCTGAAGTACCTGCACCCGGCTATGGAAGGTGACTTCGACTGCGAGGTGCAGGTGCGCGCCCACGGCTCTGTCGTTCCCTGCCGCGCTCACGTGGACCGCGAGGCCGACCGCATGACGCTGGAACTGAAGGAGCCTCTTTCCGGTGTGGCTCGTGGCCAGGCGGCTGTGCTCTATCTGCCGAGCCCGGATGAGCTGGGTGATATTGTCCTGGGCTCCGGCACCATCTGCGGGACCGAGTAGCTTTAGCGAAGCACGCAGTCAGCGATGAGTCGGTCGAGTGCCCGAATATCGACTTTGGGCCCGATGTTGATTTTGAAGTGGCCAGCCCGTGTCCACAGCTCCAGTTCAGCATTTACGTCTAGGAGCTTTCCGGCATTCTCCGTCGACCACATGTTAATGGAGGAGTAAGGGAGAGAATAGATTTCGACTTTCTTTCCAGTGAGACCTTGAGAATCTCGGATAATCAATCGGTGGCTAGTGAAGACCGCTGCGTCTCGGACAGTTTTAAATGCGCAGATTGGCTTTTCGTTGGCTGCGAGAATTGACGGAATGTCGCTCGGAATCTCGCAAGGAGAATAGAAGGTCCAGCCAGAAAACTGTTCAAGTGCCACGGGAGTATCCTTTACTATCTGCGACTTAGTGGTTTGTGAATTGCATTATAGATGTCGCAGTAGTCTTTGATTCGGTATTAAAAGAAAAACATTCGGGAAGGAGAACAGATGACGGGATTCGCCCTTGGCCCCATGCCCGGTACCTCCATGGCGGAAGCAGCGGACATCATCATGGGGGAGACCGAGCTTCCCGCCATCCCGCAGCTGCCCGCGCGTGGGCTGGGCTCCGATGCGGTGGGCCGCACGGCCAGCATGCTAGAAGCGATCTCCATCGACCGCGGCCCGCGCTCGTGGCGCATGACGGCGCGCCCGCAGCTGCTGACCCGGCGTACGTGGGACCGCTTGGAGCGCGATATCGACGAGGTCCAGGAAGTCTGGGGCGAAACCGTGCCCCGTATTAAGGTGCAAGCGCTCGGTCCCTGGTCGCTTGCGGCGAGCATTGAGCTTTCCGACGGCCACCGTGTCCTCACCGACCGCGGCGCCTTTAGCGAACTCGCGGAGTCACTTCTCTATGGCCTCCGCGCTCACGCCGCGGATGTTGCGCGCCGTTTCCACGGGGAGGTCGTCGTCCAACTCGACGAACCACTCCTCGCAGACGTTATCGCCGGCCGAATCCCCGGCACCACCGACTTCGATACCATTCCGCCGGTCCCAGACGAGGTAGCTCTTGAGCAGCTTCTCGTCTTCGAGGCCGACTACCTGTACACCCCGCCGCTGTGGTCAGTGGCGCCTGCAGCCACGACCTTCCTCACGGATTTCCGTGGTCTGGAGACCCCGCGCCACCTGGACGGCTTGGGCGAGCACCTCAACGCGGGCCACCGCATTGGTCTGGGCCTTGAAGGTTCCGATGCCCGCGCGGAGGCCATTGCGCTGGCCCGGCATCTCGACCGCATCGGCATGCCGCGCGAGCTCCTCGTCGACCGTTTCGACGTCTATCCCGTCAAGGCTTCCGCTCGTTCTCTGCGCTCGGTTAACGAGACCGCCGGCATTCTCACCCGCGATGCTGGGGATCTCTAATTGAGCTTTCACCTGACCTAGGCCTCGAATATGAACCAGAACAGGCTAGATATCTATTGCAGCATGCTTTCTTTTGAAGGATAATCCCTGATTAAATCCCTCGTTGTCCTAGAGAAAGAACCACCTGCCATGCCAGAGTTCACAGCACAGGTTAAAGCGTTACGTTCGATGATCGAGTCCGGAGAGCTCGTCTCCGAAGATGCCGATGACCTAATCCAACTTGCCAAGCCAGGCGTCGTCCTTCCCTACTCCAACGGCACTCCCACCGAACATGGCTCGTACTTCGGAGGTAGACCGTATCTTCCGGAAGGTTCGACATGGCCCATTTCAAAGAACGGTCAGCCATTACTCCATATCATTCAGCTAAATTTTGCCGATATTGTCTGTCATGTGCGTGCGGAGGGGGCGTCGGAAAGCGAAGCAACTCTCGACGGATTGATTCCGGAGTCAGGAATTTTTCAACTCTTCGTCGGTGCTGATCCGTTCTTCGGCGGTTTCGATTCGGATTCGCCTGGCGATGGCATGGAAATTCGCTATATCCCTGAGCCTGCGGAAGGCTTTGGCAACCACAGCTTTCCTGGACCTCATACCGCGGAGCCTGCTGCCTTCGATGAAAAGCACGAGGATTTTTGTTCCCCGTTTAGCAAGGATCTTGGGGAGGTTATGAACTCTCCGATCTCCTTGTCTAGTGCAGTGGCAATGGTCCCTCCCACCGACTATGCAGTGTACGAGGCTTTGAAGTCTAGAAAAGGCGATGACTTTCTTGAAGAGTTTGATTACTTTGACGAGCTGGTTGAGTTGCGAGCCGCAGCCAGAAACCAAAGCGACATTATGCTTGGCGGTTTCCCAGCCTTCGCACAAGACCCTACGCAGCCTGAAGGGTACGTTCACTTCCTAGAAATCGATTCCACATATCTGGAAGAAGAAGAGCTTCCTTTCGAGGCCATGTGGGGTGACCTCGGTGTGGCCCACGTATTTCTGCACCCGGACGCATTGAAGAAAATGCAGGCTGGCGAGGCTGTCGTGTACCGCTCCGAAAACACTGGCAGGGCCGATGGTGCTGTCTTTTACTGGGATTGCGGCTAGTTTTGCTTCCCCAATTTCCCTTTTAATCAATCCTCCCCAGGCTGTCCGTCGCGGTGAAGTAGGCCTCCATATAAGGGATGACGAACTGGAGTTGGCCGTGTGCGGTGGGCTCGATCAGGTCGGCGTCGATAAGCCTTTGGCGCGTGGCCGACAGTGAGCGCACCGTCCGGTCCTGGTGAGCGGCGATGTTCTTGATTTCCGCCGTGCCGTTCTCCATAACCGCGCTCATCGCTTCGAGGAAGAGGCGCTGCGCTGGCGGAAGCGCCAGGGTAGCGGGCTGGTGGACCTGGGCGCCGAGAACCGAGATCGCCTCGGCTGACACTGCCGCGACGTCACCCTCCTCGATGCGGCTTCCACCCTCGCGCTGCGCCTTTCCCCAGGCCAATGAGCCCACCAGCTGCACCATGTAGGGGTAGCCTCGGGACAGCCGCACCGCAGCCGCAACCGCATCCTCGGTGAATTCGAGTCCGGACTGCGCCGCGGTTTCTGTGAAGGCCACCTTGGCGTTCGCGGGGGAGAGCGGCCCCAGAACGAACTTCTGCGCGCGGCGCAGGAAGGTCACACCCGGCAGGTCCAGCAGGCGGTTGACTCCCTGCGGAAGGCCCGCGGCGACAATAGCGACATCGAGCTCATCGCGCACCAAGTCTTGGTAGGTCACGGCCAGGGAGGTGAGGTCCTCGGCGTCTGCGTCCTGCACTTCATCGATGGTGAGCAGTACGCCAGTGCCTTTGAGCAGGCCTAAAAGCTCGCGCAGGCGGGTGTTCAACGTCGGTTTATAGGCTTCCTCGGTGTTGTGCTGGATGCCGATGGTTGCCAGGCCGCCAATACCGACGCGGTTGACCTTGCTCTTATCCGCCGGGGCAAGCTTGTCTATGATGCGCGGGATGGTGGTGTCCACGAGTTCCTCCACCAAGGAGCTGCGTCCCGAGGCCCGCAGGGTAATCCACCCGCGGCTAGAAGCGATATCTTCGAGCTCATTGAGCAAAACCGTCTTACCGATACCGCGGGCACCGCTGATGATGAGCGAGCGGCCCGGGCTGCCCGGCTGGGAGTCGAGTGCAGCCCGGAAGGTGTCGAGCACTGCCGTGCGCCCAACCCAAAAGAGTGGTGGAACGCCGAAGGTGGGGCGGAATGGGTTCTCATGTGGGGACATAGTCTCAATCCTAGGGCATTGGGAGATTTGGGAGACTTTTCTAAAAGCGGAGATTTGGGAGACTTTCGTCCCCCAGGTGGAATTAGGCGTCCCGCCCCGCCCGAATGGCGCCGACGATGTCAAAATCGCCGTTTATAGCTATAGGGTCACGCTGGGTGAGCTCCGCGAGCTTTTCCTGGACGCTGGGACGCGGCGAAAATTCAGGGCGTGAAGCTGTGGTCGTCAGGAGATCGCGCAGGTAGTTTTCCAAGGAAACTTCAGCGGCGTCAGCGCGCTTCTGAAGGGTGGCAATTACGGAGGGATTGACGTCGTGGATATGGACCGTGCGGTAAGCGGGAGCAGTCATAACGTCAGTCTACGGGAGGACTTAGATTGTGCTTGCGGGCTTCGAATCCATAGCCCGCCAGGCCACCGCACCGGCGTACACAGCACATGCGGCGACGAGGCCATACCACCAGAAGAAGTGGAGGTCCGCATTCCAGGGCAAGGTATATCCGATGAGCACGATGACGAAGGCAGTGATTGCTACGGAAACAACGCGCGGGACTGTCTTCCCTGGGGTGGTGAATGCCTTCCATGCGGACCATAGAAGGGAGGCGATGATAACGATCATGCTGATGGTGAGTAACACGGTGTCTCCTTAGGATCCGAGCTCGTCGAATAGAGCTTGGGCGAGGTCTTCGGTACCGGCGAGGGAATCGTTGTTGGCGAAGGCAGCGCGTTTGGTCTCTGGTTCGATGATGAGCATCGTCGAGTAACCGTATGTACCGCCGTTGTGCCAGTACCCAGCATTGTTTTCGCTGGGAGGCTGCCAGCCGTAGTCGGTATCGCCGTTGTCCATGAACCACTCGGCGAACTTGGCCATGTCACTTGCCGTGGAGCGGATGGCTCCCGCGGGTGCGGAGCCTTCCATCTCCCACGGCTCAGCGTGGCGGCCGGTGGGGGTTAGGCCGCGTGGAGCGTCGTCAGGTACTGAGCCCGGCGTCATGAGATAGGTCTCTGTCATGCCAACTGGCTCGAAGATGCGTTCTTTGAGCATCTGTTCATAAGGTTGCCCGTCAACGGTCTCGAGCATGTGGCCCAGGAGCCCATAGCCAAGGTTTGAATAGGATTCTTTACCGCGGTCTTTTAGTTCGGCCTCCGTGGCGGCAGCCACGATGTCCTCTACGGTCTCGCCTTCATAGGGGTTCGAGCCGGTGACACCCGAGGCGAGATTGCTGAGGAGGCTCGCGCTCGCCAGTCGCGGTAGGCCAGAGGTGTGGTCGAGCAATTCTTGGAGGGTGACGTCAGCGACGGGCGCATCGCCAACATTGAGGACCTCGCCCACAGTGGTGTCAGTTCTCAGTTTTTCCTCTTCGACGAGCTGGTGGGCCAGTTCGCCAGTGAACATCTTGGTCACGGAGCCGATTTCGACCTCCGTGTGCTCGTCGCTGCCCAGTCCCGCAAAGGTGACCTTGCCGTCTTGGAGGGTAAAGGCAGTGAGGTTGTGGAAGCCGGACTCTGAGTGCTCTTCCAACTGGGCAGCTAAGGCTTCGTCGCCAGTTTTGTCTTGTGCCAGAGCAATTCTTTGCGGCCCTGTGATGAGCAGGATGGCTGCAACGGCAATGGCAGCGATGACGGCTAGGGATATTCTACGCATTAGTGGTCCTCGCTCGCGGTGATGATGGTGAGAAGGGGGATAACTCGGGCGGGGCGGATGGAATACTCGCCGCCAGACTTCGTGGTCCAGCCTGCATGGGTCAGCGCGCTCAAGTGGTGGTAGGCGGTGCCGGTAGAGGAGACGATGTCTTCTTCGACAAGCTCTGCGGCTGTCGCGGGTGCGGCGAGCAGGCGGCGCAGGATTTCGCCGCGGACTGGATGGGCAAGGGCGGATAGGCGCTCGAGGTTTTCTGCCCAATCCTCGTCGGTGACGAAGTTCGTGGGGCGCTGCCATTGATAGGCATAAGTGCGCTTGCCGACGTTTATGTTGCCGCCAAAGATGATGGAGCCGTCGGGAAGCTGCTCGTTGGGTGCGAGGGCGTCGACCAGCCAGTAGGCCGAGCTTTCTCCAGTGGTGGATGCGGGGCCGGCGTCGGCAGTGTTGGTGCGCCCCTCAAGCACGGCTACGCGCGCTTCGAGTTCGGCGAGGCGTGCTTCGACTGTCGTTTCCATGATTTCTAGAATTCCAGAAATCTAGAAACCTGGCAAGAGGTAGTTGAGGATTGGGTGCTGGGGTTAAGAAATCATCGGCCACGCGGTGGACACATCCGAGGCGTCCCGCCCGCGGCCTTCCAGGTACTTCTTGAAGGATTCGCGGTCCTTGTACCACTCGACGGCCTGGTACTCCATGAGCTCGTTGGTATCCATCTGTGCTAGCTCGGGGAAGTGCTGGCGCACCTGTTTCCAGGCCACGCGGGCGGCAGCGAGGGCGTCGGCAGTCGCCTCATGCGCGTTGCTCAACTCCACGCCGTAGTGGGCGGAGACCTCCTCCAAGGTGCGCTTGCCCTTGCGCCACTTGTCCTTAACGCGGTCGATGACGAAAGGATCGAACACCGGACCGTTGACCGTGAAGTCCCCGGTCAGCGCGCGCAAGACGGAGAGATCGTAGGCGGCGTTGTAGACGATGAGCGTGAGCCCCTCGTCCCAGGCCTGATAGATGGAATCGACCGTCTCCTTGAGCACCTCCTCGTGGGGGCGACCTTCCGCGCGGGCTTTCTCAGTAGTGATGCCGTGAATCTTGGCGGCTTCCTCGGGGATCTCCACGCCGGGGTCGGCGAGCATTTCCCGCTTGTCTACTTCGCGCCCGTCGATACGCACCAGGGCAGAGGTGACGATGCGGGCTTCTTTGGGCTTCACGGAGGTGGTTTCGAGGTCGAAGGAGAGCATGCGGGTGGCGTCGAAGTTCATGGACAACACTCTAGCGCCCGGCTCGGACACGCACTGTGGAAGTGCTGCAGAATGACGGACGAACTCTTGCAGAATGACCATCCGCAGGTCATAGGCATGTCCGGTAGCCCCGCTACACTAGTGACTCGTGAGTGATGCAGTAGATATCCAACGCGAATGGTCCGAGCTTGCCCAGGAAGTGCGCAAGCACCGTGAGTTGTACTACAACGGTGAGCCGTCAATCCCGGATGCGGACTTTGACGCGCTCTTCCAGCGCTTGCTGGCGCTTGAGGCGGAGCACCCGGAGCTGCAGACCCCGGATTCGCCTACCCAGCAGGTGGGCGCAGCCCCCGAAGGCGCTGTGGATATCGAGCACCTGGAACGCCTGTACAGCTTGGACAATGTCTTCAGTACGGATGAGCTGCAGGACTGGCTGGACCGCACGCCGGCCGAGGCTTATCTGACCGAGCTCAAGATTGATGGCCTGTCCATTGATTTGGTCTACCGCGATGGCAAGCTCGCTACGGCCGCCACACGCGGTGATGGTCGTGTGGGCGAGGACATCACCGCCAATGCACGCGTTATCCCCGATATCCCGCACGAGCTGACGGGTACCAAAGAGTATCCGGTTCCCTCCCTGGTCGAGGTCCGCGGCGAGGTGTACATGCGCCCGGATGAGTTTGAGGAGATCAACTCCGCGCGCCGCGAAGACGGCAAGCCCACCTTTGCCAATCCCCGTAATGCGGCGGCGGGCGGGCTGCGCATGAAGGACCCAGAGGACGTCAAGAAGCGTCGGCTCCACATGGTCTGTCACGGCATTGGCGCGCGCGAGGGATTCCAGCCCACCTCGCAGCACGATGCTTACAAGGCCCTAGAGGCTTGGGGATTTCCGGTGTCTCCCTATACCCAGCGGGTCACCACAGCCAAGGAGGTACAAGAGCGGGTCACGTACTGGGAGGAGCACCGCCACGACGCCTACTTTGAAATGGACGGGCTTGTCATCAAGGTCGATGACCTGGCCAGCCAGCGCGCCTTGGGCGCGACTTCGCGCGCGCCGCGCTGGGCTATTGCCTATAAATACCCGCCGGAGGAGGTCACCACCAAGCTGCTCAACATCGAGGTCGGTGTGGGACGTACCGGGCGCGTGACGCCTTTCGCCATCATGGAGCCGGTCTTCGTCTCCGGCTCGACCGTTTCCATGGCCACCCTGCAC
This sequence comes from Corynebacterium sp. HMSC074A09, assembly GCF_001811545.1. NCBI lineage: Bacteria > Bacillati > Actinomycetota > Actinomycetes > Mycobacteriales > Corynebacteriaceae > Corynebacterium > Corynebacterium sp. HMSC074A09. Next base: position 115,853 of record NZ_KV805153.1, read on the forward strand.
AACCAATTCGAGGTCAAGAACAAGAATGTCCTCATCGGGGATACCATCATCATCCGCAAGGCCGGAGAGATCATCCCTGAGGTCCTCGGCCCCGTTCTGGACAAGCGCGATGGCAGCGAGACTGAATGGGTCTTTCCGGAGAATTGCCCTGCCTGTGGTACGAAGCTGGCTCCGCAGAAGGAAGGCGACCAGGACTGGCGCTGCCCGAACACTCGTAGCTGCCCGGCCCAGCTGGCGGCACGCCTGGAATACCTGGCCTCCCGCAAGGCGCTCGACATTGGCGAGCTGGGGGAGAAGGCTGCCGCGGATCTGATTTCCTCCGGAGTGCTCAAGGATGAGGCGGACCTCTTCGATCTCGATGAACAAGCACTCCTCAAATCCTCGGTCTACACCACGCAGAAGGGCGCGCTCAATGCTTCGGGTAAGAAGCTGCTGGAGAACCTCAAGACGGCCCGCCAGGCTGAATTCTGGAGGGTGCTCGTCGCGCTGTCGATCCGCCACGTCGGCCCCATTGCGGCACGTGCACTAGCCACCCGCTTTGGCTCCATGGAAGTGCTGCGCGCAGCATCGGTCGAGGAGCTGGCGGATACCGATGGTGTGGGCACCATCATCGCGGAATCCTTCAAGCAGTGGTTCGAGGTGGATTGGCACGACAACATCGTGCAGAAGTGGACCGCCGCCGGGGTCACCATGGAGGAGGAAGCCAGCGATAAGCCGGCGCAGACCCTTGAAGGCATCACCGTGGTGGTGACCGGTACCTTGGAGAACTTCACTCGTGATTCGGCCAAGGAGGCCATTATCACCCGCGGCGGAAAGGCATCCGGTTCGGTGTCTAAGAAGACGAACTACGTCGTGGTCGGAGAGAATGCCGGATCCAAGGAACAGAAGGCCCGCGATCTGGGGCTGACCATCCTGGATGAAGAGGGCTTCACCCGTCTGCTGGAAACGGGCGAGGCATGAAGCTAGCCGCCTTCGACCTCGACGGCACCATCTACTTCGATGGGTATATGCCTGAGGAAGTCCCAGAGGCCATTGCGCAGTGGCGCGCTGCAGGCAACCTCGCCGTCGTGGCCACGGGTAAGTCGCCGCACTCGGCGCGGCGTGCGCTTGAGCCTTTCGGCGTCGAGTTCGATTACTTCCTGCTGTGCAACGGCACCGTCATTATGGATGGCGACTATGAGTTGCTCTATGAAAGCCACGTGCCGCCCGAAGTAGTCCGCGCTGTGTATGAGCGGGTTCGTGATATCCCGAAGCTCGACCTGTATTGCACGCGCTTGGAAGGCCCCGACGGCCACCTCGTGCGCAACGTGGAGGGCGTGCACAATCCCATCATCAGCGAGCCCGTTCCAGTTTCACCCGAGCACATCGAAAAAGAAGTCTTCCCCCTCGTCGCCGCCTGGACGCCGGGTAACCCAGAGCTACAGAAAGAGATTGCGCAGTGGGTGACGGACCGCTTTCCCGTCGGCACCGCGATGAACCGAAACTTCTTCGATATCACGCCGCCCGGCCACAACAAGGGCTTCGCCTTGACTTGGCTGCTTGAACATCTTAGCCGCGAGCGTTCCGAGATTGAGCTCATCACCTTAGGTGATGGTCACAATGACCTGCCTATGCACGCGCTTGCCGACGTCTCCCTGACCTTCCCCTGGGCGCAACCCGACATCCAGGAGGCGTGCACCGCGGTGGTGGACTCGGCCGTGAAAGGTCTAATACACTACGGGGCATGAAGATTGCGGCTTTGGACATGGATGGAACCGTTTACGTCAACGAAGACATAACTGAGGCCGTAAAGGAAGCCATCGCTGCGTGGCGGGCCGCTGGCAACCTCGCCATCTCCGCGACGGGCAAGTCCATCGCCAATGCACGCAACACCCTTGAGCCATTCGGCGTGGAGCTGGATTACCACGTGCTCTACAACGGCACCGTCATCACGGACGGCGATTACTCCATCCTCCACGAGGAGCACCTGCCCAGTGATATCGTCCAAGCCGTCATCGACCGTTTCACTGGGCTGCCGTTGAATATCTACCTCACAGGCTTGTCTGGAGCAGACCAGGTGGTGTGGGATGGGCTGGCTGGCCGGGAATCCTCGATGGTGGCGAATACGGAAGTGATGGATCCGGGGGACGTCGCCAAGCGCAGCACCGTTCTCATGTCCCTGTGGATTCCAGGCAACGCTGAGCTGCGCCGCGAGGTCGACGAGTGGGTCCGCGCGAATTGTGCAGTCGAGTCCTCGTTCAACTGCGACTTTTACGACATCATGCCGCCCGGGCACAACAAGGGCGAGGGCTTGACGCGGTTGCTTGGCCACCTCGGTCACGAAGGAGCTGAACTCTACACCTTCGGCGATAGCTTTAACGATCTCTCGATGCACTCCATCGCCACCGAGTCCTTCACGTTCCCGGGAACGCAGATTACCGACGAGGTGGACCACGTGGTTCCTGACGTCGCCGCGGGACTCAACGCATTGCTAACTAGGTGAGGAAGGCGCCCAAGATAGCGCCCAAGTCACCCAAGTGCTCGACCTCGGAGGCAAGGTAGTCCGGTCCGCCGACGCGGCCCATGACGACGACATACTTCGTGCCCACGAGGGGAGCGGCAGCCAGCGCGGATTCGATCAGCGTCCACGACTCAGGAATCCACGTGTCCTTCTCCGGATTGAGCACGCGCGCCGAGGTGATGTTGAGGTCGGTGGGGATCGAGCCGTCGTCGGCAGGCGCGGCGTCGGAGGCAGCAATGCGGCTGATCTTGTCGTCATTAGCAATGACGATGGCCCAATTGGAGGTCAGCGCCTTCGGGATTGCTGCACACACCTCCTTCATCGCGGCGGTGACGTTGTGTTGCGAAGCCACCTTAGCCAGCACGTGGATCTGCCCACGGCGGTCAACGCGTCCACTGAAGGGGCGGATGGAGTCAACTTCTACGCCCTCCACGGTCTGTGCAGCGGTGATGATCTCATCAGCCATGGTGGACTGGGGGAGATCGAGGACGATGTCATCCATGACCGTGCCGTCCGGGAAATTCTCCACGATATCCACGGAACGAATATCGGCCTCGATGCTGCCCATCGCGTTGGCGAGGAGGCCAAGGCTGCCGGGAGTGTCAGGGAGTAGGACACGGACGAGATACGACATATCGTTCTTTCTGGGGGAAGATGACTAGGTAGGGAAATCGCTGATGCGAATAGTTTGTACAACTTGATCGATGGTACCCAACGTATCGAATACTATTCAATAGCTTCAGTGGTGTGTAGGGGGAGGAGTGGTGGTGGCGTGGCACCAGCCGTGCAGTACCATGGGTGCTTAGCTATCAACCGTCTCAATGAATAAAAGGATGGAGTTCGCGTGTCTGATATTTCGCGTGACGAGGTCGCGCACCTGGCAAAGCTGTCGCGATTGGCCCTGAGCGAGGAAGAACTAAAACAGTTCGCCGCGCAGATCGACGAGATCGTGGACTCGGTGTCCGCGGTTGGCAAGGTCGAGGCTGAAGGTGTGGAGCCGATGTCGCACCCGCACTCCGTTAACGCCCCGATGCGTGAGGATGTCATCGTGCGCACCCTCACCGCTGAGCAGGCTCTGGATCAGGCGCCCGCGACCGAGGATGACCGCTTCATGGTTCCGCAGATTCTGGGTGGAGGAGACGAATAAGAATGGCACAATTCATTGCGCCCACCGAGGGCATTACCGCACTGACCGCCGCCGAGCTGGCTGAGAAGATTCACTCCCGCGAGCTCACCTCCCGCGAAGTAACTCAGGCCTTCCTGGACCGAATCGCGGAGACCGATGGTGAACTCAACGCCTTCCTGCACGTTGGTGCTGAGGAAGCGCTGGCGGCTGCCGACGCCGTCGATAAGTCCCTCGACGCCGGCGAAGAACCAGCCTCTGCCCTGGCTGGCGTGCCGCTGGCGCTCAAGGACCTGCTGGTGACTACCGACGCCCCCACAACCGCCGCCTCCAAGATGCTGGAAGGTTGGGTCTCACCCTATGACGCCACGCTGGTGACCAAGCTGCGCGAGGCCGGTATCCCGATCCTGGGCAAGACGAACCTCGATGAGTTCGCGATGGGCTCCTCCAACGAGAACTCCGCCTACGGTCCGGCCCACAACCCCTATGACACCGAGCGCACCCCGGGTGGCTCCGGTGGTGGTACCGCGGCAGCCCTTGCTTCTGGTCAGGCTCCGCTGGGTATCGGTACCGACACCGGTGGCTCTATTCGCCAGCCGGCCGCTCTGACGAACACCGTGGGCGTAAAGCCGACCTATGGCACGGTGTCTCGCTACGGCCTCATCGCCGCTGCAAGCTCCCTGGACCAGGCTGGTCCGACCGCCCGCACGGTCCTGGATACCGCACTGCTGCACGAAATCATTGCCGGCCACGACTCCTTCGACGCCACCTCCGTGGACAAGCCGGTCGCGCCGGTAGTCGCCGCTGCCAAGGAGGGCGCTAACGGCGATCTGTCCGGCGTCAAGGTTGGCCTGATCAAGCAATTCGAGCGCGATGGCTGGCAGCCGGGCGTGATGGAGGCGTACCATGCAGCCGTTGAGCAGCTGAAGTCTCAGGGCGCAGAGATCGTTGAGGTCGACTGCCCGCACTTCGATGACGCTCTCGCTGCCTACTACCTCATCATGCCGTGTGAGGTCTCCTCCAACCTGGCCCGCTTCGACGGCATGCGCTACGGCCTGCGCGTGGGTGATGATGGAACCCACTCTGCGGAAGAGGTCATGTCCCTGTCCCGCGCGGCTGGCTTCGGCCCCGAGGTCAAGCGCCGCATCATGCTGGGTACCTACGCCCTGTCCGTCGGCTACTACGACGCCTACTACCTCCAGGCGCAGCGTGTTCGCACCCTCATTGCACAGGACTTTGAGCGTGCCTTCGAGCAGGTCGATGTCCTCGTTTCCCCGACCACCCCGACCACAGCCTTCAAGCTGGGCGAGAAGGTTGAGGACCCGATGGAGATGTACAACTTCGACCTGTGCACCCTGCCGCTGAACCTCGCCGGCGTGTGCGGCATGTCCGTTCCTTCCGGAATGGCATCCGACACCAACTTGCCCACCGGCCTGCAGATCATGGCACCGGCATTTAAGGATGACCGCCTGTACAAGGTCGGCGCCGCCTACGAAGCAGGGCGCAAGTAGTAGACACACTTCGGGCCAGCCCGTAGTGCGCATGAGCCGGGGTCTTTCACTGACGTGGGAGGCCGCCGGCCTTCGTCGTTTTATTCGACGGTGTGGGTTCGTTGGTTCGTAGTCTTTCTCTTTTCCTTTCGGTTTCCTTGGTCGGGTTTCGTCGTTTGAAACGACGAGTCTGGGTTCAGCCTCCGCGGAGTGTGTCTGAGTTCTTCGTCGTCTGGAACGACGGGGTTTAGAAGGGGATGTCGTCGGTGCCGGCATCAGCGTTGGTCTTGCTCTCATCCTTGGCTTCGGCTTCGGCTTTGGCTTTGGCTTGTTGTTGTGCGTAGTCGTCGAGTTCTTGTTTTAAGTGTTGGGCTTCCTCGCGTACGCGTTTTCTGGTGGCGGTGATGTGTTGGGCTACTGTTTGTGCCCACCGTTTCTGTTTTGGTGCTAGCGGCCCGTCGGCTTCGGTGATAGTCCAAGTACCGTCTTCAAACAGGCAGATGACATCCCCGCTGTAGGGGTCCAGCAGGTATTTGAGGCTGCCATCGGTTTTCATATTGTGATGACCCTGGCATAAACACGCCAGGTTCTTCGGGTGGGTCGGCCCGCCTTCAGCCCAGTTATGCCGATGATCCAACTGGCTAAGGAAAGCTGGTTTGCCGCACCCGCCGACCCGGCAGGTCCCGTCACGGCCTTCGACATGTTTGCGCATGATGATTCCTGGTTGGTAGCCATCGGCTTCGGCGACGTCACCGGTTAAGTCCCGGGTCTTATCATGCGGCATCGGCTTAGCCCGCCAGCCGAAGCCTTCAATAAAGGTTGGTGCATCCTCAATGTCGCAGGCCTGATAGGTGTGTAACACCACAGTAGCTGGAGGCTTAATCTCACCGGAGAGCAGTTTTATGACTGCCTCCGGAATCGTCAGATCGTGCTTGGTTGCGGTGTGGTGGATGAAGGCGTCGAGTTTAATGCCGGTGTCTTCATCACAGTGCAGTTCCAGCCAGGCTGAGGTGCCGTTAGAAGAAAACCGGTACGT